>JANKMV010000045.1:0-10593 GCA_024650095.1 Bacillota bacterium
ACTGGTTACATTAACCGCTTACTAGTTGCAAGCGATACTAAACGAACCAGTATTAAAAGAGTGCCTTTCATGCGGATCATCCGATGAAGGGCACTCTTTTATTTGCATGAATGTTGCACCTAAGATGCAATGAGTAATTGTTTAAAATTAGTTATCCCTAATACGGTTAACGCTTACGACGAAGGAAGGCAGGGATATCGATATCGTCTGTGTTAAAGGTTCTTTGGCTGATTTCGTCAACGATTTGCTTGCGTTCAGAAGCACGATGATCAAAGCCGGTTGCAATCACAGTGACGCGCACTTCATCTTTAAGGGATTCGTCGATAACGGCTCCGAAGATGATGTTAGCATCGGGGTCTGCAGCTTCAGCTACGATATCGGCAGCCTCATTAACTTCGAAAAGACCCAAATCGGACCCTCCAGTAATGTTTAAAAGCACCCCACGAGCACCATCGATGGATGTTTCTAAAAGCGGGCTGGCAATGGCAGCCTTGGCAGCTTCCACTGTGCGGTTATCGCCTGATGCAACACCGATACCCATCAGAGCAGCACCGGTTTCCTTCATGATGGTTTTAACATCAGCAAAATCTAGGTTAATGAGTCCGGGAACTGCAATCAAATCTGAGATGCCCTGTACTCCTTGACGAAGCACATCATCGGCAATACGAAATGCTTCAATCATGGGTGTCCGTTTTTCCACAACTTGTAGTAACCTGTCATTAGGAATAACAATTAAAGTATCTACACTTTCCTTAAGTTCAGCGATGCCCTTTTCGGCAGAGGCTTGGCGACGACGTCCCTCGAAAGTAAAAGGCTTCGTCACAACACCTACGGTTAGTGCACCCAATTCCCTGGCAACCTCAGCAATAATGGGTGCGGCGCCTGTGCCGGTGCCACCGCCCATCCCCGCAGTTACAAATACCATATCGGCGCCTTTTAAAGCTTGTTTTAGTTCTTCTCTGCTTTCTTCAGCAGCATTTTTCCCGATTTCAGGGTTAGCGCCTGCACCCAAGCCCTTGGTCAATTTTTCCCCAATTTGCAGTTTACTACCTGACTCGGCCATATAGAGTGCTTGTGCATCGGTATTCACTGAAATAAACTCTACACCCTGTAACCCGGCTGCGATCATGCGTTTGACGGCATTACTCCCGCCACCTCCGACACCAATGACTTTTATTTGTGCAAATTGTTCCATTTCAATATCGAACTCAATCAAAAGAAGACTCCCCTTCCTCTTAGAGCAGTTTAAGATTCAAACATATCCATAAACCAGCTTTTTACTTTATTAAAGATACCCGGTAGTGCTACTCGGTTCGTCCGATACTCTCGGTCACTACCTATTTGGGTATTTTGTGCATAATGAACGATTCCTACAGCGGAAGAATAAATTGGGCTTTTCACTCCCACATAGCTCGGTTGAGCAAGTCGCGCCGAGGATTGGAAGATTTGTTCGGCCAATTCTGCAATGCCACGCATCAATGAAACTCCACCAGTTAAAACCACTCCCGCTGGAAGTGATTCACGATAACCCATATGCTCTAACTCTTCGTTTGCCATATGTAGAATTTCCACTAGGCGCGCCTCGATAATGAGAGCCAACTCTTTAGCCTGAATTTTCCGTGGTTCCTTTCCGGAAATTTGCGGCAACTCAATACTGCTATTTTCCGGCACCAGACTAGGTAAGGCCACACCATGTTCTAGTTTCAACTTTTCGGCAGCTTGGAGTGTAGTTCGTAATCCTACGGCGATATCGTTGGTGACATGGTCGCCACCAATGGGCAAGACAGCAATGTTTATAAGATGACCGTTTTGAAAAACAGCAACTTCCGTCGTCCCACCACCAATATCAATCAAGACAGCACCCAATTCTTTTTCATCACGGGAGAGTGCAACTTCTGCGTTGGCCAATGATGTAAGCACTGTGCCATCAATATTAATTCCGGCACGTTCCACACAACGATAAAGGTTACGTAAAGATGTAATCATGCCAGTGATGATCATGGCATCGACTTCGAGTCGTACACCGACCATACCGACAGGGTCGCGAATGCCATCATAACCATCAACGATAAACTCACGCGGAATGACATCAATAATTTCACGATCTGGTGGCAAAGCGATGACTCTAGCCGCTTGCAGGACCCTTTCCACATCATCTTCTGTAATCTCTTTATCAGCACCAGCTACAGCCACGACACCACGATTGTTAATGAGACTAACTTGTGAGCCGACAATACCTAAAAAAGCGGAAGGTATTGATGTGCCCACCATCCGCTCAGCCTCTTCCATAGCGTGCGTGATTGCTTCCACCGTTTTATCTAAATCGACAATAACCCCTTTTTTCAGGCCCTCCGAGGGGCTTGTCCCTACACCAATAATGCTAATAGAATTATCCATATTTATTTCACCGACAATAGCCCGTACATGAGACGTGCCAATATCCATGCCGCAGATTAAATTGCGTTTCATCACACAACACCCCCTCGCCGCTCTTGTTTATAAGTATTAATTGTTTTATTCAACAAGAGTTAGGTTTTCCCTTTTTTTAGTGACTAATTGTTTTTAGAATTCTGCGGTTTTTAGGATATGGAACGCCGGTGCTGATGCAACACGTAAATCCAAATAGCCTTCCCCTTGCCGACCCGACAGCTTGCCAACAATTTGCACTAAAATATCCGCTTTTTCTGCAAAATCCTTAGTTCCCAGCCACACGACTACACCTTCCATCGTAATCACAACCACATTCTCTTCCTGCGCTAAATTAATCTCCGAAATCACGACCCCGACAGCCCTCATCGCTTGACCGACCTCTTCTACCCGTTGTAACGACTCAGCTGAAAGTAACACTTGTCCTACTGTCCCGGCTACGGGTACAACCCCCGTGATTAATGGTACATCGTATAGTTGTGTATCCTGTGTTGTCCCGAGAATCTGACCATTTGTCCCCACCTCTAACAGATATTCCTGATAGGGAACAAGAGCAAGCACAGGCCGTTCTGTGATAATCACATTGAGCGTGCTCGGCAAATCTCGGGTAATCTCCACCGTTTCAACGCGTGGTATGCTAAGTACTCTTTCTTCGAGTAGCTCGGTGCTTATTTTCCATATATTTTCCCCTTCTTCAATTTGCAGCGCATATCTTACTTCTGTTGCTGGTGTATGTGAATTACCCATGATATTGATGAGTTCAAGACAAAATAAATCAGAATTAATAAAGGTTACGCTTGTCCACACAAGCAGAAAAAGAAGGAGTACCCCAAGCAGACTACGTTTTATTTTCCGTAGGTGACCTGTAGAACCAGAAAATCGTTCTTTTCTTTTTGCAAAGGGGCGTCTGCCTTGAAATTTATCCATTAGTTGTCCTCCGTCATTGGGCTACTTTTCAAATGGAGAGGGGAAATTTAATACTAATTACTTTAGCCACTTGCTAGCTGCAAGTGATTTTATTTCCTAGCCAGTACAAGGAGGGCAGCGGGCTGCCTGGCAGCCCGCTTACGTGTTGTCGTTAATACGTCTAATATCGGCGCCTAATTTAGTTAGATCGCCTTCTAGGTTTTCATAACCGCGAACGATGTGCTCTAAACCGTCTATCACCGTTTCACCTTCCGCCGCGAGTCCTGCCACTACCAGCGCAGCGCCTGCACGTAAATCTGGGGCCGTCACCGATGCACCTGTCATTCGTTCTACACCATGCACGATGGCTGTACGATTATCTGTAGTAACAATAATTTGCGCACCCATACGATTGAGTTCTCCCACATGTTTAAACCGTGAGTCAAATACATTCTCCACGATAATGCTGGTACCCCGCGCTCGCGCTAAGACAGCCATCATGGGAGCCTGTAAGTCAGTGGGGTATCCTGGGTATGGTAATGTCCGCACAAATTCAATGGCACGAATTCGTGGAGGCGCTTGAATACGTAAGCGATCATTTTCTTCTCGGATCTGGACACCTGTTTCTCGTAATTTTGCTGTTACAGCATCCAAATGATTGGGAATAATCTGCTCTAATGTAACATCGCCACCCGTTGCCACGGCGGCCATCATCAACGTGCCTGCCACAATGCGATCAGGAATGACAGCATATTGCACACCATGTAATTGGCTTACACCTTCAATCCGCACTTGATCCGTACCCGCACCACGGATTCTTGCCCCCATTTTATTGAGGAGATTCTGCAAGTCGACAATCTCTGGCTCCTTGGCCGCATTGTTGATCACGGTAACGCCGCGGGCGTAGACGGACGCTAACATAATATTTTCAGTTGCACCCACGCTGGGAAAATCTAAATGAATATCCGCACCCGTCAACCTCGAGCATGATGCATAAATATAGCCATGCTTTTCACGCAGTTGCGCCCCCAACGCCATTAATCCCTTTAAGTGGAGATCTATGGGGCGTTGACCGATGGCGCAGCCACCTGGATGGGATATACACACCTGACCGAAACGGGCTAAAATAGCACCCATTAAAAACACAGTGGAGCGCATTTCGCGCATTAGTTTTTCATCAACAGCAAATCCTGTCAGGTTAGTCGTGGACACCGCCATGTCATTACCACTCCAGGTAATCTCTGCGCCTAGACTACGCAAAATCTCTACCATTTTAATTACATCACGGATCCGTGGTACATTGGTAAGAATGATCTCGTCACCGCTTTTGTTTAATAACACCGCCGCTAGAATGGGTAAAATTGAGTTTTTTGCTCCCCCGACTCGAATGACCCCTTCTAGGCGTTTTCCTCCCTGCACAATAAACTTTTCCATGCTCCCACCTTCCCGTTAGTAGCCAAGCAGTTGTATCTCCAATTCCATCTTTATGCCAAACTGCTGCGCCACTTCTCTCCGTGCTGTTGCAATGAGAGCCATCACGTCTTGCGCTGTAGCTTGCTGGCAATTGACAATAAAGTTAGCATGAATGTCGGAGATCATTGCTCCACCCACCCGGTGGCCTTTTAAGCCTACCGCCTCAATCAAACGTCCAGCGGCATCCCCTGGTGGATTTTTAAAAATACTTCCGGCATTGGGTTGACGGGGTTGACGGCTGCGTCGGAATGTTAAATCATCCCGGCTTTGCCGCTCAAGATCATCCTTATCCCCGGCTTCTAGACGTAATGTAACTGCACAAACGACATCGTTGGGGGAAATATTGCTTTTGCGGTAGCGTAGCTCCAGTTCCTCCGGTTGATAAATATGTACTGCCATGTCACCGGTAAGAATTTGAGCATCTACTAGTTGGTCAGCCAATGAATGTCCGTGGGCACCTGCATTCATGACTAACGCTCCGCCCACAGTTCCAGGTATCCCGGCAGCAAACGACAGACCCGTACGTCCTAAAGCAGTGGCCCTTTGTGCCAATAATGCCAGGGGAACTGCAGCGCCAGCGTTTACAGACAAGTCACTAAATGTAAACTCTCGAAACTGTCCAGCCAAACATATCACTGCACCGCGAAACCCTTGATCATGCACCAATAAATTGGTTCCGTTGCCCAAGATGTAATAAGATATACCCTCGCTCTGCAAATAAGTGAGAACATAAGCCAATTCCGTCACGTTTTCTGGCTCCAGATATAAATCAGCTGGGCCTCCAATTTTAAACGACGTATGACGAGCAAGTAACTCCTGTGTCTTCACTCGGCCTGTGATGTTTAGTTTAATTTCACGAGCAACGTGTTCCATCTACACCTCCACGCACAACCCTTTGCCGTAATTTATAGTATGCTACGATAACGAGAGTGTGTTTCTTACGCGGGTTGTGAAACCGTTAGAACATTAATATCGTATGACAATAGATTACCTCCGGATGACGTCTTTAATCACAGTGGCCATACGGGTAGCGGCATCAGGAATACCCAGCGCATGACTAGCGTCTGCCATTTCACGCAATCGCTTTGAATTCGTAAGTAATTCGATCAGCTGAGCGGCAAGACCTTCTGTGCTCAAGTCACTTTCACGAATAAGAACAGCCGCACCATTCTCGGAGAGCATGCGCGCATTATGTTCCTGATGATTTTTTGTCACGTTGGGAGAAGGAATAAGGATGGCCGGCACCCCTAAAGCCGTGAGTTCGGCCAAGGTCGTAGCCCCGGCTCTGCTAACCATGAGACTTGTTCTGGCAAGTAAGCGTGGTAGTTGTTCATGGTAGGACAGTAAATGAAAACGCTTTGGAAAACGTTGTTGCAATGGTGATAGCTGCTTCTTTATATCATCAAAATAACGGCGACCCGTCACATAAACGATTTGAGCGCTCGTAGCAGATAAAACACGATCCACGCTACCGGCAAATGCTTCGTTAAGTTTGAGGGCACCATGACTACCGCCCACACAAAGTAGTACTGGTTGCTGCGGTTGTAGCACAGGTTCGGCGGGAGGAGCACTACCCGCTTCACCCGCTGCTTCTGTCGCCCTTGGATTACCCGTTAAAACAGTTTTCTGCGGGCGAGGGAAATAGGCTTCACTTCCTGGGATACTTAAACAAACGCGCGTAGCCATTCGTGACAACCACACATTGGTTAAACCAGGGATCGCATTTTGTTCATGGATAACCGTCGGTATGTTCGCAAGGCGAGCAGCTAACACTACGGGGCCTGCAACATAACCACCCGTACCCACAACAACATCAGGGCGAAAGCTTCGCAAGATGCGTCTAGCTGTAAAAACACCAGAGGCGGCAAGATAAATAGCTCGTCCCAATTTAAGTGATAAACGTCGCTCCAAGCCAATCACGGGAATAACCTGTAAGGGAAAACCCGCCAAAGGCACAATCTGCTTCTCCATCCCATGTTCAGTGCCAATAAACATAATGTCCGCGCCCTCATGCTCGCGCAAATAACGGGCTAGGGCTAGGGCAGGATAAATATGACCACCGGTACCGCCACCTGTAAATACGACTTTCAAGTGCCTCACCCACTTATTTAGTATATTTAGAAATATTAAGTAGCACCCCAATACTACACATGGTGAAAAATAATGAAGAGCCACCAGAACTAATGAGAGGCAAGTTAATCCCTGTTACCGGAATTGAACCCGTCACCACACCAATGTTCATAAGTGTTTGTATGCCAATCATACTGGTGATACCCGTTGCCAAGAGACTGCCATAGGCATCCGGTGCGGAGAGGGCAATCTTAAAGCCACGCCAAAACAAAAGAAAGAAAAGAATTAAAATACTACTTGCACCAATAAAACCCAATTCCTCGCCAATTACAGCAAAGATAAAGTCACTATGCGGTTCGGGAAGATAATGCATTTTTTGCCGCCCTTGCCCAAGGCCCACACCAAAAAGGCCACCGGGTCCAATAGCGTAAAGGGATTGTATGATTTGATAGCCCGTGTCTAGTGGATCCGCCCAAGGATCACGAAAGGACATCAGACGTTGCAAACGATAGGGCTCACTGTAAATTAAATAAAACACCATGGGAATGGCCGCGGAACCAATAAGAAAAATTTGATAAATGGGCATGCCAGCGACAAAAATCACAACCATCACCGCAGCAGCCATGGCTACCGCAGTTCCTAAATCTGGCTGTTTCATAATGATGGCAAAAAATATACCCAATATCACCAAGACCGGCAACGGTCCCTCTTTAAAGTTTTGCACACGTATATCCTTGCGTGATAAATAGGCAGCTGCAAAAAGAATCAAGGAAAGCTTGGCAAAATCCGATGGCTGCGCCGTAAAACCACCGACCTCGATCCAGCGCCGTGCCCCGTAAATTTCAAGTCCCAAACCAGGGATAAAAACGGCCACGAGCAAAACTACACTGGCTAGCAATGTTATATTTGTCCAGCGCTTTAATTTCCAATAATCGTAATTACTAAAAAAGAGCATGCCCGCAAGGCCAAGTGTTGCCCACATCACTTGGCGACGTAAATGGAAATATGGATCAGTGCGTTCAAGCAACACATAGTAACTCGCGCTAAATACCATGACAATGCCAATGGCAAGTAGTGTCATGGTGGTAAAAAGGAGAATAAAATCCGCTTCTTTTTTGCGGATATTCCGGTCTGCTCTACCGGCCATCCTTCTCTCCCTCCAAATCCCAGACTGCTTCTTTAAACAAATCGCCTCTTTCTTCATAATCCTTAAACATATCCCAGGATGCACATGCCGGTGATAAAAGGACAACATCACCTGCTTGCGCCTTATCATGGGCCATTTGTACCGCTTCTTCTAGGCTGGCTGCAAACGTATACGCCGCATATCCCACTGCATCTAGTGCTGTGGCCAAGCGATGTGCCACCTGCCCCAGTAGAATTGTATGCGAGACTTGACCCAGTAATGCAGTGGCAAAGGCAGAAAAATCTGCACCCTTCTCATAGCCACCTGCAATAACAACTTTATTTTGCTCAAAGGCATCCAATGCTTTAATAGCTGCATCAACATTGGTGCCTTTAGAATCATTGATGTAGTCCACACCGTCTAGCGTACGCACATATTCTAAGCGATGTGCCACTCCAGAGAATGTTTGTAAAACACGGACGATCACAGCTAAGGGCACATTGCCAAGCCAAGCTAATAAAATAGCAGCCATGGCATTTTCTAGATTATGTGCGCCCGGTATAGCCACCTCATCGATGTGGCACAAAGGAACATCATCCCCCTGGTCCCGCAAGATGATTATCCCGTCTCGCACAAAAGCACCCCGCTCCACTTCCATTTTACGGCTAAAAAGATAAACACGACAAGTGGGACGGTTTCGTAACGCTAGTGTTTCTGGATCATCCGCATTAAGAATGACGGCATCATCTTCCCTTTGATTAGCAA
Organism: Bacillota bacterium; assembly: GCA_024650095.1. Taxonomy (GTDB): domain Bacteria; phylum Bacillota; class Dethiobacteria; order Dethiobacterales; family Dethiobacteraceae; genus JANKMV01. Next base: position 8,768 of record JANKMV010000045.1, read on the forward strand.
AGATCATGGACTTTGCAGCATGATACGCCTCTAAAGAGCCATGATGGTCTAAATGATCCGGTGTAATATTTAAAATCGCCGACAACTGTGGGCGAAAGCGCACAGTCCCCTCCAACTGGAAACTACTTAACTCCGCCACCACCACATCTTCAGGAGTAACCTCCTGCACAATAGCAGAAACGGGTACACCTATATTTCCCGCGACATAGGTCTTCTTCCCGGCCGCTTTAAAGATCTCTCCTGTGAGCGCGGTGGTGGTGGTTTTCCCGTTTGTGCCTGTAATGGCTACCAATAACGAGTTTATTTTGCCAAAAGCGTGCTCTACCTCAGTAATAACAGGGACACCCAATGCGGCTGCTTGCTGTAGCGGTGGCAAATGCAAAGGAACCCCTGGGTTCTTAACAACCAACGCAGTTTCCTCGTTCACTAGACTGGCTGGGTGCCCTCCCCCCACAAAACGGATCAGCGGATGAGCGCGTAGAAATGTACGTTCTTCTACTGTTAAATTCTGAACGTCACGTCTGTCATTAACCGTTACATGGGCGCCATCCTGCAATAATAGCAGCGAACTGGCCATGCCACTACGGGCTAAACCAACCACCAACACTTCTTTTTCCCTCAGCTCCACGAATACCTCTCCCTTTCAGCCCTAACCCGACATAAAAATTGATCTATGCGGGCCAATATTACAAATGATCGTTACTACAGAGCGCCCAATTGCAAGAGACCAATGACAGCTAAGATAAAGCCAAGCGCCCAAAAACCAGTAACAACTCGCCACTCACTGTAGCCACCTAGTTCATAATGATGGTGCAAGGGGCTCATGCGAAACACCCTTTTCCCTGTACTTTGAAATGCAATGACCTGGATTATTACAGAGAATGTTTCAATTACAAACACACCACCTATAATTAATAAATATAATTCCGTCTTTGTTAAAATGGCGAGTGCAGCGAGTGCCCCACCGAGGGCAAGTGAACCCACATCCCCCATGAAAACACGGGCGGGATGTAAATTAAAAACTAGAAATGCAAATACCGCACCTATCATGGTGGCGCTAAATTGAGCTAACCCCAGAGCACCCTGCATGGTGGCAACCAGCATATATGCTAAGAGCGATAAAATGGCGGTACCCGCAGCTAATCCGTCAACGCCATCTGTTAAGTTGACCGCATTGGTATAACCTAAAATAAAGAAAAGTAGAAAAGGAAGATAGAGCCATCCTAACTCAATGCTGTATGAAGTAAAGGGAACCATAAGCGCCGTACTGGCACCAATGGAACGCCAACCCCAATAAAAAAGTACCACAATGATAATTTGACCAAGAAGCTTACTTCTTGCTTTTAGACCTAATGATTGTTTGCGCACAACCTTTAAATAATCATCAATGAAACCAAGTAATCCATTACCCAACATAAGAAAAATGGCAAGATACAGGCTGATACTTTTTGGGGCAAACAGATAAACTGCAGGCAGAAAAGCAATGAGGAATATTACACCCCCCATAGTGGGGGTGCCTGCTTTCTGTAGGTGCTTACGTGGCCCTTCCTCCCGTATTTGCTGGCCAAAAGCGAGCCGCCGCACAGTACTAATAAAGATAGGGGCAAGCACAATGCCAAATAAAAAAGTACTAATTGCTGAGATGACTAAACTCCGATTCATGCTACATTTCCCTCCGGAGCGCAGTGAGAATCTCTTCCATCCTCATGCCACGAGATCCCTTCAGTAAAATCCAATCTCCCGCGTGCGCTTTTTCCCTAATTGTTTCTGCAGCTTGTACATGGTTGTCACATGCAATAATTTGCTGGGGCGCCATACCCGCTTCC
>JANKMV010000045.1:10603-10884 GCA_024650095.1 Bacillota bacterium
TCTGCAGCCTCTGCAATCAACTTGGCGCGCAACCCTAGCACAAGCAATAACGTTAGCTCACTAGCAGCCGCTAAACACCCAATTTGGCGATGACCCTCTTCCTCAAATGCTCCCAACTCTAGCATATCACCCAAAACGGCTATCTTGCCATGGGTGCCCGCTTCTTCTAGCAACACATGTAGAGCAGCGGCCATAGACGTGGGGCTCGCATTATAGGCATCATTGATCACGATGCGAATTTGTTGACCCAGCGGGTCGGACCCAGCAAATAGATCTTCCAC
>JANKMV010000460.1 GCA_024650095.1 Bacillota bacterium
GTCGTTGAGGTTGGTGCTACATTTGGGTGTGCTGTCGTTGAGGTTGGTGCTACATTTGGGTGCGTCACTATGAACAACATTTGCCGTTGCTAAGTACATGTGTGATTTCATTTCCTTGCATCAAAATATAGCGCCCAGGAGAGATGACTCTTCTGGGCGCTACTGGACTAGATATTCTGGTTTTTTGTATGGTTGAGCAAACCGCCAGCGATGATGATACGTAACTGGCGCTGTGTTAGTCCATGCGTCACCGTAAAATGCGTATCCGTGGTTTTATTACTAATTTGCACTACATCACCCTGCTGCAGTTGTTGCACAAGAGCGGTGATTTCTAATAAATCGTCTTGGTTAACTTGTTCATAGTCTGCTTCCATGGCGAAGGTCAGGGGTAGAATACCAAAATTAATTAGATTGGCACGGTGAATACGAGCAAATGATTTTGCCAGTACAACCTTTACGCCTAAATACATGGGCGCTAAGGCCGCATGTTCACGGCTCGACCCTTGTCCGTAGTTATGTCCCCCGATGACAATGCCACCCTGTGCCGCTTTCGCTCGTGTGGCAAAGTTGGGATCAAGCGCGGTAAAAACATACTCGCTAATGGCGGGAATATTGGAGCGCAGGGGCAGAATTTTTGCACCGGCCGGCATAATATGGTCCGTAGTGATATTATCTTCCACTTTTAAGAGCACTGTTGCAGTCAGCATGTCCGGCAGTTCGACATTGACGGGTAACGGTTTAATATTGGGGCCCCGGACGACATCCACAGTGGCAGGTTCAGCTGCGGGTGGAATAATCATGCTATCGTCAATGAGAAATGTTTCTGGGAGCTCTACAGCCTGGTACGACCCTAGTTCCCGTGGGTCCGTTAGCCTACCGGTGAGGGCAGATGCAGCCGCCACCTCTGGGCTAGCTAAATACACACCGGCGTTAGCCGTGCCGGAACGACCGGGAAAGTTACGGTTAAAGGTGCGTACCGAAACTGCACCCGATGATGGTGCTTGCCCCATGCCAATACAGGGACCACACGTGGATTCTAAGATACGCGCTCCTGCAGCGATTAACTCCGCGAGGGCGCCATTACGGGCAAGCATTGCAAAAACTTGCCGAGACCCAGGAGAAATAACCAGGCTAACATCATTATGAACCTTTTTGCCACGGAGGATTGCCGTCACCTGCATTAAATCCGCATAGGATGAGTTGGTACAACTGCCGATGGCCACTTGATTCACCGGTAATGTGTTCAGTTCCTTGACGGTCTTAACGGCATCGGGGCTATGTGGACACGCTACTAATGGTTCCAATTGATTTAAGTCAATCACATGTTTTTCATCATAAGCAGCATCGGCATCCGCCCGCAAGTCGACCCATTGTTCTTCTCGTCCTTGTGCGGCTAAAAAGCGACGAGTCACATCATCACTGGGGAAAATGGAGGTGGTGGCCCCCAATTCTGCACCCATATTGGTAATGGTGGCACGCTCTGGTACTGATAAACTTTGCACACCCAAGCCGGTATACTCTATCACTTTGCCAACGCCACCCTTAACACTAAGCAGGCGTAAGACTTCAAGAATTACATCTTTCGCGGAAACCCAGGGGGGTAATGTTCCTTGTAGTTCCACATTGACCACGTGTGGCATCGTTAAATAAAAAGGACCACCGCCCATGGCCACGGCCACGTCTAGACCGCCTGCACCGATGGCCAGCATACCGATGCCACCGCCCGTTGGCGTATGGCTGTCTGATCCCAGCAGTGTTTTACCGGGCACACCAAAGCGTTCTAAATGAACTTGGTGGCAAATGCCATTACCCGGCCGTGAGAAATATATACCGTGTTTTGCGGCGACAGTCTGTAGATAGCGATGATCGTCCGCATTTTCAAAGC
>JANKMV010000461.1 GCA_024650095.1 Bacillota bacterium
GTCCCTGTACGGTTAATTTACGTAAAACAAAATCAAGGGAAGCGTTTTCCACTCCAGGTAATGCTCGCACTGCATCTTCAATTTTTGCAGAGCAACCGGCACATGATAAACCCAGCAAAAGAAATGCATTATTAGGGGAATCTTTTTTTTTCGTCCTCTCCTGCACCACAATTCCTGGTTCGATCTGTACAATAATTTTTTTTGCATCCTCGGCTATTTGATCTAGCTGTAGCAAATCTGCCTCGATGGCTAGGGTACTGTTACCAAAATTTACAAAGGCCTGCTGTACCCCAGGTAAATTCTTGATCTGTGCTTCCATTTTTGCCGCACAGTTGGCACAACCCAATCCCTCAAGAATATATTCCTTTTTGCTCATTACCTGATCCCTCATTCTATAGTATTTAGAACTAGTTATGGCGAATATGGGCTAATCCCTGAGTTAAAAAGTTAATGATATGTTCGTCATCTAACGAGTAAAAAACCTTTTTTCCTTCTTTACGATACTTAACAAGACGTAGATTACGCAAAGTTCGTAGTTGATGCGAGATTGCAGATTGCGTCATAGCTAGTATATCGACCAAATCACAGACACAAAGCTCTGACTGTGTTAGGGCGTAAAGAATTCGTATACGTGTAGGGTCTCCGAGAGCCTTGAATATTTCGGACAAACCAAGAATCTCTTTTTCTACGAGGGCATTATTCTTTACCTGGTTAATGTTTTCTTCATGTGTACACAGCTCTTCACACATATCAACGTCTTTGGTCATTTTATCACCTCATATGAATATATGCTCATGCGTTATAATGCTTATCATAAAGCAAATTTGACACGCTGTAAAGTATTTTTTTACACTTTGTCAGGATATACATTCTACTCGTGCACGTAGCAGATGGTACCTACATTTGCTTATGTGCTGCAGGAACGATCTTCAATATTCTGTATTGGTACAGAAAAATTCATAGACATATAGTACAAAAAGCGTAAGCTACACAATTAGTTATACTAAGTCAAACGGAGCCTCTTGGCGCAGACTCCGTTTATCGAGGTGGATTAACTTTCGAATTATTTGCTGATGGTCATTTTGACATCTCTTGGCAAGGCTAGCTTACACGCTACTTCGATGGCTTTGTGAATAGCAGTGGGTACCGGGCACGCCGCGTGTTTGCAATATTTTCTCGTGACTTCAAACACTGTAGATTCTCCAATTTTAGCGTAACACTCTTTCATCCCATTCACCGTTGCCAGCTCTTGGGCTAATGGTTTTAAATTAGGACAAGCAGTGTCTATGATTAGTTTAACATTGCCTCGATCTTCGGGTACTGCTTCGATGGTGGTAGAAAAACCACACACTCCAGCTTCGACCGTTGCTGTTGCCATTTTCTATTCCCCCTCTGGTATCTTTACTTATACAGTTTCTATTTTCGTGCTTTGATCTACTTATCCCTGCTGTCTACTGTGTTCATTATAACGAGAAAGGCGCGCTTCTAATGCTGGAGACAGTAGCTAACTGCAGGCGACAAAAGTGAAAGAAAACTGTTACATAGCTTAAATAAGCGTAAAAAGGCACCGCTGTGAAAGATACTAGTAAACCATGTCTTTGCGAGTAAAAATATATAGGGATAACAGATAGAAGCTGAAACCAAAGATCACGACGAATAGTACACGCGCCACAAACCCAACTGGGTTCGTTAGATGATCAAGAATAATAGGCAATGTGTTAAAATAACTGTTGATTAGAACTGGGGCTAAACGGCCCTCTAATAGTTCAATAATAGTCAAAAAGAAAAATAGACTAGCAGATATCCCTACAACGGCGGCACCACCGTGAATAATAAAAGCAATAAACATAATTAGTAAGCTAAATGCCAATAAAGG
>JANKMV010000462.1 GCA_024650095.1 Bacillota bacterium
GTAAGTACACTATTATGGACTCTTATAAGACGTAAGGCTCCGTCATTAGTGACGAAGCCTTACGTACACGATCATAAGTAATGTCTTGTGTTTACTCTTGCTAGCTATACGGCGGATCTCACTGTTATATACTAAATTTATACTAATAAATATGTGATTAAGAAGAGTAACTGATCTTCATAGCTCTGAATCTTGTTGGCAGCGAAATCAGAGATATTGGGATACTTTGCTTTATACTCCTCCCAGGTGCTGTAATATTTACTATCGATTTTAAAAGAAGCATCTGTAGGTGCCTTATAGTCTGCTTTGTTAAACTGCTTGCCCGCTGCTTCACCTGCATTATCATACACTGCATAGTCACGGATAAATTCACCCACTGCGTTTAGGTTTTCAATATTAAGATCACTGAGCACCTGAATCCCTTTATCCATAGAGAAGGCGTATTTACCGCCTGGTGCCAAGGCATCAATAACTTCTTTGGCCTTATCAATACATTGCTGTTTAGTACCGTTTTTGAGCAACTGCATGGGATATAAACCACCCAAGATAAACTTATCGCCTAGTTTTTGTTTCACTAATTTAGGATCCCCATATTCAAAACGTAGCGTGGTATCTGTGGGTAGTTCAGAGAGATGATCAAGATATCTCATCCAGTTATCCTCACAGAATAAATTACAATGAATACCCATGGAAGCGTATTCTTCGACCAAACGCTTGGCAGTTGGCCACCATAGTTTTTCGAAATCCTTTTCTCTCATGAAGGTCGGCATATGTAGCGGTATATTTACCGTACCGTAGTTGGATACCACTTTAGGCAAGCCACGTTTAAAAACGATGGGATAGAGTGCTTCACAAGCGTCGATTAGTATTTCTGGCATTCTTCTGATATCCTTACTGATACCACTAAAGCTTCTCAATTGGTCCGCCAAGAAGTCAAAGGGCATGGCTGTAAAGCCACCGGAACCAGCGGGGGGACCCGGATAATAACCATATCGTTCTCTCATGGTTGCAGAGACGGCTGCCCCCTCTTTGGGATCATTAAGAAAGCCTAAAATTCCTTTTGTAAAGTTAAGCGTCATACTAATGGGATCGTTGACATTAAATGACTTATAGTGACGAGGGATAACACGCTCCAGCAAACAATCTAACGGCTTTTCAATCAAGTAATCATAATCCTCAGGCAGCATACCCACAACTTCAGGATGTTGCATAAATCCCCTCGAACTCATAACAAATGACTGTGATTCTAAATATTGGTACAATGTGGGAAAGCGCATGGATGTTGTTGAGAAAGGCAAAACATCAGAATAAACACTTTGACAAAGTTGGTCTGCCTTTTCTTCTTCTGTTACACCCGGATTCCAATACAGATTTTGCAATTGGTAGCCAAAATACTGCACCGTAGCTTCAAAACCAATGGTAATACCCACTGGCACTCGTTTAGGTATCTTATTATCCGCCACATCGTGATAATTACTAATTCTTTCTTGTTTCATTGTTTTTGCATCTGGCATAGTAGTGCACCTACCTCTGAAATTTTATAGTCCAACTTGGAGTAGTGCTCATCATCAGTTCCACATCGTCGCCCACTTCAACTTCTCACACTCTAGTTTTTTTTGATTCCCCTCCGAGTTCATCTGTTTATAATAAAACTCCCTATCATTTACCATTATATATTGCAAATTTCATGCCAAGATTTATTGTCAGCAACGAGTACAAATGAATTTCCCCTATTCTTGCGGCCCTTATAAACTAACTCTTCCACCGCCGTAGAATAGAAACGATATTTTCTTACCAGTACAAAAAAAATAGCAGATGATCACTTACTCCCCTGCCTCAATTACATGTGTAAATTATTTTCACAC
>JANKMV010000463.1 GCA_024650095.1 Bacillota bacterium
TCCTCTTGGACAATGTTACCGTTGAATTCTTGTAAAATCTGCTTAACTTCCTCCTCATGTCCATCTTCATCCACAACGGTTAAGAGATAAGCGCCACTATTGGTCGCGACTACATCTGTTGTGCCAAAAATTCCATGAGCCAAGTTGGGCAAGTAACCCACCATCAGCGATGAAGCACTGAGATTAGGGTCCTCTAATTGTGCATCGTAACTTTTAGTGGCAACGGTAAAAATTTTTTCTTGCAAAATTTGTTTTGCTTCGTTAGCATCGTTGGCTCCTTGAAAATATGCTAGAAAGGTTTTTGTCATAGCCACATCATCTCCCTATTTTTTTCTATTTTACCAAAATAGTTCGTTTCCTATGCTCGCATCATTTCACAAAGCAAGTTAATTTTGTCTCGGATAGAATAAGACGAGTTGTCTACAATACTAAGAGAAAAAGAAAGATAAAAAGGAGGCGAAAACAATGGCAGGGCGAAATAAAAAACGCCTAGTTCCGGGAGCGGAACAGGCGCTGGAAAAATTTAAAATGGAAATAGCGGGCGAACTGGGTATAGTTGACGGTAATACCTCATCTTGGGAATCTAGGCTAGATGAATATAAGCATGAAATTGCCAGTGAACTGGGCATTGATTCGTATGTTCGACAAAAAGGTTGGCAACGTGTTCCTTCCGCTGTCTGTGGATCAGTGGGAGGTCGAATTGGTGGAAAGATTGGCGGCAATATGGTTAAACGGATGATAGAAATTGCAGAAAATGAATTAGCTGGCAAATAATAATTAAGCCATTTTAGCAATGACGGCTTCGGCCATTTCCATTCCTTTAGCAGACCCGCCTAAATCATAGGTGACAGTTTTGCCTTCGGCAATTACAGTGGCAAGAGCATTTTCTACTTGATCGGCTGCAGCGTCCTCACCTAAATAACGGAGCATCAGCACAGAAGATAAAACCAGTGCTGTGGGATTCGCTATATCTTGACCTGCATATTTAGGCGCACTACCATGGACAGGTTCGAAAACTGCATAATCTGTGCCAACATTTGCACCGGGGGCCACGCCGAGTCCACCCACTAAACCAGCACATAGATCAGAGATAATATCACCATAAAGGTTTGGGGCAACCAATACATCATAGTTTTCTGGTTTCTGCACAAGTTGCATACACATATTATCAACAATTCTATCCTCAAATTCAATGTTCGGGTAGTCACGTGCCACCTCTGTGGCCACAGATAAAAAGAGACCATCTGTACATTTCATAATATTGGCTTTATGAACCGCTGTGACTTTACGGCGGTTATTTTTTGCCGCATATTCAAAGGCAAAACGACAAATCCGTTCGCTTCCTTTACGAGTAATAATTTTGATACTTTCCGCCGCATCCTCGCCCACCATGTGTTCAACACCGGCATAAAGATCTTCTGTGTTTTCGCGCACGATCACTAAATCGATATCCTCATAACGCGAACGAATACCGGGATATGTACGTGCAGGACGCAGATTAGCAAATAAATCTAGTTGCTTCCGTAAGGCAACGTTAATACTACGAAAACCACCGCCAATGGGTGTTGTGAGAGGTCCCTTTAGGGCAATTTTATTCTTCCTTATCGATTGCAAAACTTGTTCTGGTAGCGGCGTACCAAACTCTGGAATGGCACATTCACCAGCGATTTGTTCATCCCATTCTATGGGCACCCCTGTGGCCGCAAGAATTCTTTTAGTTGCAGCCGTTATATCAGGGCCAATCCCGTCTCCAGGTAATAATGTGATTTTGTACATTGTGTAAACCTACCTCCTTTTGCCAAGCTTGTCCACGTATGAATTCTATTATAACAATGACTAAGAAGGCTGTAAATGGCTTATTG
>JANKMV010000464.1 GCA_024650095.1 Bacillota bacterium
TATGCAACGCTTTACGACTCCAAGCCATACGGCCATAATGTTTACGAGTGAGCCTGTTTTTGCCGCTTTCTTTGCTGTCTGGTTGTTGCAGGAGACCTTGACATCTACTGCCTATTGGGGTGGGGCTTTTATCGTGGCGGGTATGTTACTTTCAGAGCTCAGATCACTGCCTTTTTTTGAAGCAAGTAAGGATCCTCTGCCGATTCAGGGTCAGCAGGAATAGGCAACATAAGCAGAAAGCTCTCTTCCAGTTAACTGAAAGAGAGCTTTTTTTATCTTTGGGGAGCAACATGCATTTAAAGAATTTTGCTTAGAAATGCTTGTGTTCGAGGATTTTTAGGATGACTGAAGACTTGATCAGGTGTTCCTTCTTCCACTATGCGACCTTCATCCATAAACAATACTCGATCGCCTACTTCGCGTGCAAAACCCATTTCGTGACTGACGATCACCATGGTCATGCCATCCAAGGTTAAGTTCTTCATAACTTCTAATACTTCGCCCACCATTTCTGGGTCTAGGGCTGACGTGGGTTCATCGAAGAGCATAATTTTGGGGCGCATGGCAAGGGCGCGTGCAATGGCGACCCGTTGTTGCTGACCACCTGATAATTTCTCTGGGTATTGGTCCGCTTTGTCCTCTAGGCCCACCCGCGTTAATAAGGACATGGCAAGCTCTCGTGCTTCGGCGTGGGATTGTTTGCGCACCTTAAGCGGGGCTAGCTGGACATTTTGGATTGCCGTCATATGGGGGAAAAGATTAAAACGTTGGAAAACCATGCCCACGTCTTGACGAACTTCATTAATATTCGTTTTAGGATCTGTAATTGTGACACCATCAATAATAATTTCTCCGGAAGTGGCAACCTCTAGCTGAGTTAAGCAGCGTAAGAAGGTGCTTTTCCCAGAGCCGGAAGGACCAATGACCACCACCACTTCGCTAGGTTCAATCTGACAAGAGATATCACGAAGGACTTCTAGTTTGCCGAAGTTTTTTGATAAATTATTCACTGTGATCATCTTTGCCAAACACCCTCTCTAAATGGGATACGAACTGTGATATGGTCATCGTCATCACGAGATATAATAAAGCTACTGTAATGAATGTTTCAAAGGGTCTGTAGGTGCGTCCCACAATGATTCTGCCTGTTTGCATCAGCTCCTGTAGGGAAATAACCGAAACTAAAGAAGAATCCTTTAGCATGGCGATGAATTCGTTGCCCAAAGGTGGAATGCTACGTTTGAAGGCTTGAGGCAGGATGATATGGCGCATAGCCTGGCCATAGGTCATGCCAAGGGAACGGGCTGCTTCCATTTGGCCCCCATGGATTGATTGAATCCCGCCCCGGAAAATTTCTGCAATATAGGCACCACTGTTTAGGCTGAGTGCCAGGGTGCCAGAGACATAACTAGAGAATGCTTGTACCCCTAGCAATTGGGGTAGGCCGTAATGGAACAAAAAGATTTGCACAAGCAAGGGTGTGCCACGAAAAAAATCTATATAAATTCTTGCGGCGATGGAAAAAGGTTTAAAGCTAGATAGTCGAAAGAGGCTAACAACCAAGCCAATCACAGTACCAACAGCCACCGAGATAACTGTTAGCTGGATTGTTAGCTTCATTCCTTGCAGCAGTAAAGGCATATAGTCGATGACGACATTAAATCGAAAATCCATGTTCTCCCCCTTAGATAAAACTAGTGGGTAATACACGTGTATTACCCACTATAAGTGCAATGCTTTAACTGGAACTTGTCAAAGATAGATATGCGGGTAAAAACTTTTATCTTATTCCTCGATTAGTTTGGTAGCAGCAATATCACCGGTGGTCGCGTTTTGCACGCCAACCTTCTTGGTCT
>JANKMV010000465.1 GCA_024650095.1 Bacillota bacterium
ACTTTTCATACAAGTTACCACCTACACAACGCCAGGCTGTTAACGATAGGTAAGGCGAATGCTACACAACCTGCTGACCCGGAGGTTAGTCGAAAGTAGTGGGGGAATCGTCTTTATCGATTTTGTATCTTATAACTCCGCTCACTATGTTCGCTGTGTTAGGCCTAGGTTACGAGTCCTACTCGGGGAGCTACACAAGAGGAAAATATTTGTTTTTGTTGAATATAATGTAATAGGTCAACGTAAAGCTCATTAAAGGAGGAGATCTGAATGAGGCGATACTTTTTATATGGACTTCTTTTACAAGTAATGATTGTGGGCGCAAGTCTTTTTTTACAAAATAGAGAACTTATACAAAATGCGAGTCTTGGGGTTTTTATACTAATCTGTGTACTGGGTGGATCTGGATATGGGTGGGGGTTTCATGGCGTTGGGGGCAAAGACAAAAATGACGATGACTATACCCACCTAAATAAAGCTAATTTTAGGGTCATTGCATTTATGGTGCCGAGTGTCCTCACAATTGCTATATATGCCTGGCGGTTTGGTTTATCCATCTTCTAATAATGTGATAAGATGAATCGAACTCGGCAAAGATAAGCAAGCATATTTTTGTTCAATAAAAAAAGTGCGACAGCGAATGTTCACTGTCGCACTTTTGCTGCAATGGGTAATTATAGTATTGCAGATTTCATTTCCGCAATGGCTATTTCGTACTCGTGAACGAGCGATGCAATAATATTTTTAACAGATTGAATCTCCTTAACAGCATGGAAGTGCTCGCCGGAGAAGACGAGACCATTTTCTACATCGCCGTCAACGGCCTTATTAAGCACATCTAAGATGCAGAAGCTACGTGAGCAATGCTTTAAGCAGTTATCACATTTTTCAATTCTAAGCTGTTTTTCTTTAGCTAATTGTTCAGTCATTGGGTTACGAAGGGCTCGACCAGGTAAGCCTACCGGACTATCTATCATTACCGAATCCTCAGGTCCACTGCTTAAGTAAAGGTTTTTAAAATTTTCATGAGCTTCACACTCTACACTGGTTACAAAGCGAGTAGCCATTTGAACACCTTGTGCTCCTATATTTAAGGCGTGAGCAATATCATAGCCATTCATAATGCCTCCAGCGGCAAGGACAGGGATTTTAACGGAGCCAACCACTTCATGCAGGATATCAAACACTGATCTGTCAGTGCCAAGATGTCCGCCAGCCTCTTTCCCTTCCACAACCACGGCGGCAGCACCTAGCTTCTCAGCCAAGCGGGCAACACGTGCTGAAGAAACCATTGAGATGACAGGTACATTCATTTCTTTGCTCCACGTAAAGATATCACGGGAAAAACCTGCACCTGAGACAATAAAATCGACCTTCTCTTTCATCGCTGCTTTAACAAGCTGAGCAAACTGGGTTACAGCAAAGAGGACATTTACCCCAATATAACCAGCGGTTAGTTGTCGTGCTTTACGAATTTCATCCTGGAGCATCTGTACAGATAGGCCTGTGCCGGCGATAACACCTATACCGCCTTCATTAGCAACTGCAGCGGCAAGCTTAGCCGTTGATACACGGACGGCCATGCCTCCTTGAATTATGGGGAGCTTGGCTTTCATATGAGCTATGTTTAGTTGGGGTAGCATCAAATCACATTCCTCTCATCAGGAGAATAAATATCACATAATAGCAATTATATTAAATTATACACTATAGTTCAAGAGATTAAAACAGTTACGCCATAAAAAGAGTCTCTACAGCGCAAATTAAAGAAAGATACGTCATTTATCGGCGTATCTTTCTCAGTTCTGCCAAGTAAAATACATTTTTCTTATGTTTGTTACTCTTCATCTGC
>JANKMV010000466.1 GCA_024650095.1 Bacillota bacterium
TGGGAACTCTCATCAGATGTTTAAAAAGCTATGTATTGTATACTGTGAAAAATAGTGTCTTTTGTAGACACCATTCGTAAGAACGAGAGGAGTGTTGTAAATGAATAATAACGATATATTAATTAGAGTCAGATATGCTCTAGACATCAAAAATACAGAGATGGTAGAAATATTTAAACTTGGTGGTGTTGAGGTAACAAAAGAAGAAGTGCTCAAAATGCTGATAAAATCAAAGGACAGTTACGATAATGAGGATAACGATACTGGTTTAGAGGAGAATCAAGAATGTAGTAATATGATGCTAGAGTCATTTCTAAATGGACTAATAATTTATAAAAGAGGAAAACAAGAAACAAAACCAGGGCAACCCGAAAGACCATTGTTATCTATCAAGGATAATGGAAGTGTTAATAATGTAATGCTAAAGAAATTGAAAATAGCATTATCATTATCAACGGACGATATGCTTGATATATTAAAACAAGCAGGAGTCATTGTAACAAAGGGAGAGTTAGGTGCTATTTTTAGAAAAGAAGGACATAAAAATTATCAAGTATGTCTGGACAAATACGCCAGGAACTTTTTAAAAGGATTAGCTATTAAATATAGGGGATAGGGACCCTTACATGCTATTGACTATGTTGTTATCCATGAGCTCTGCCATCTAGTCCATATGAATCATGACCGTTCCTTTTGGCGTTTGATAGGTAATGTTTTGCGGGGTCAGGTTTGAACTATTGAAGTTTCTTATCGGGGAATTTATCTAGCAGAGACACCCCTTATAAATAAAGGGTTCTTGCCTCTTTTATCGAATTATCTATCAAAAGAAAGGGGGCTTTTCCTTTGCAGGATAAAGCTAAGGTATACCTTGTAGCAACCACAAACCGAAAAGAAGGCGTTAAACGGTGTATGAATTTTATGGGGCCCTTATCATATGAAGGTAAGCGCCTTTTCGTAAAACCGAATTTCAATACCGCGGATGTATGCCCCGGGTCTACACATAATGACACGTTGGAAGAGCTCTTAATCCAACTTAAAGCATTTTCTCCGGCATCGCTAACGATCGGTGAAAGAAGTGGTCCAGCCGTTGTAGCAGAGGTCCTGCGTGAAAAGAAGATCCCTGAGCTGTGTGAAAAGCTGGGCGTAAATCTGGTCAATTTTGAAGAACTGTCTGCTGAAGATTGGGTTTTATTCCAACATGAAGCACTACATTGGCCGGGCGGTTTGCAAATTCCTAAAGTCGTTGTGGACGCGGATGCAATAGTTGCAACCTGCACCCTAAAAACCCATGGCTTTGGCGGCGTTTTTAGCATGTCACTAAAGCTGGGCGTTGGGCTCGTGCCGAAGGATTTTAAGACACTGCATAATTCTCCCGATATGCGGAAGATGATTGCTGAGATTAACCTTGCATACACACCTGATTTTGTGCTTATGGATGGCATCGATGTCTTCACCGATGGCGGACCCATGCAAGGGACCAAGAAAAAGGGCAATGTCATGCTTATTGCAAAAGACAGGATTGCCTTGGATGCAGTAGGCTTGTCAATTCTGAAACAGCTTGGCAGTAATGACGCCATCATGAATACACCGATTTTCCAGCAGGAACAAATTGCAAGAGCGGTAGAGTTAGGTCTTGGCATCACGGAGCCGAATCAAATCGAGATCGTCACTGACGATGCCGAGAGTGCATTGTATGCCGCACGTCTTAAAGAGATACTAACGGCATAGTAATCATACAAAAAATGATCAAAAAGAGATGCCCTGCATCTCTTTTTCCTTTTTAAGCCTATATGGTATACTAGAGAAAAACGTAACGTAGCGAGGAAAAACATGCATGCAAAAAGTCTCATT
>JANKMV010000467.1 GCA_024650095.1 Bacillota bacterium
CCCCTAAAGGAATAAGAAAGACGTACATGTAAAAACGCGGAGCGTCTTTTTTATTTTTTTGTATGATCAATTATGGTATATCTTTGCGGACAAGTAAATATAAATGGATAAGGACAAACCTCCAAGGGGGTGAATATATTGAAGGAAAATCGTAGATGGCAAACTCCCCGTTCTAAACTAAGGGAGCGGCTCGAGCAGCGGAGTGAAAGAAAAGAGAAGTCGTATTATGGTGATTATGCACAGGATTATCGCGGAAACCACTTTGAGAATTTGCCCGTGGCTTTAACTAAACAATTGCGCGAGAATATGTTCCAAAAAACGGTGGCTGCGATTATTGTGGTGATATGTTTAGGTGTGTTTAGTCTCTTTAATACATCTCTTACAAACCGTTTCGTGGCTATGGCATATCAGCTCACCGTTACGCAGACCAATCCCATGGATTTGGTTGAGGCGGCTAAACCTGTGATGCAATCCATTCGTGAATTTAGTTGGCGCAAAGATGAGAATACGCCAGCTCCCATTGATGAAGAAGTGGTCACGTCGCCTGAAGGCATGGCGGCGCCTGTCAATGGAACGCTTAGTAGTCCCTATGGAACACGCTTGGTACCCGGAAGTGATGAGTTGGAAATGCACTATGGAATTGATGTAAATGCTCCGGGTGGGTCACCTGTGTATGCAGCTTTTACAGGTACCGTCACGGTGGTGGATCTTGCTCATCCTGTGTATGGCGAAACCATCTATATTCAGCATTCTGATGATACGGTGACCATTTATGGTCGTGTGGCAGAATCAGTGGTTACTGCGGGTGATCAAGTTCAAAAAGGTGATGTAATTGCCCAAGTGGCAACAGTGGACACTGCTGAAGCAGGAGAGAGTCACCTCCATTTTGAAATTTGGCAGGAGAAACAACCGGTAAACCCTGAAACCTTTCTTAACCAAACTGACTAAAGGAGATGCCAACTTTTGAAATTGTTTCGGCTAGGTGGCATTACCTTTCGTTTTCACTGGGTATTTATTCTACTTCTCTTTTTCCTTGCATTTTATGGTTATTTAGGGGAGACTCTTATTTTGTTTGGACTTGTTCTAGCTCATGAAATTGTGCACTTACTGGTGGCACGGGCTCATGGGCTAGAGGTCGGTGATGTAGAGTTATTCCCGTTTGGTGGCGTTGCCAACATTGAAGATGTATTGGAATTGGATCCGCAAGTGGAAAGTACGGTCTCTTTAGCAGGCCCCTTGTTTAACTTTGCCCTGGTGGCAGTTGCTTTACTTGTCTATGCTAATGTACCTGCTTGGCAAACAAATGAGATGCTCCTATTTTTCATCCGTGGTAATTTAACCCTTGGTTTTTTCAACCTCCTGCCTGCATTACCATTAGATGGAGGGCGGATCCTACGAGCACGTCTTTGCGCAGTTCTTGGTTTTCAACAAGCAACGGAACTGGCAATTCGTATCAGTCAACTGTTGGCACTACTACTTTTTGCTCTTGCCTTGTATCTGTTTTACTTGGGAGACTTGCATATCACTTTATTTGCCGCCGCGTTCTTTTTGTACTATGCATCGGAAAAGGAGCGAACGGTTGCCATGTATGCTTTTATCCGGGGCTTGGGTAGGAAGAAAAAGATTCTTTACGACCAAGGTGTGATGCCACTAACCACCTTGATGGCGCTTAAAGATGCGCCGCTAAAGGATATTTTGCGACGTTTCGCCATGAAAAAGTTCCATCGTGTACTGATCGTTACCAAGGATGGTCATGTGTTAGGGGAAGTGATGGAAGATGATGTAGTGGACACCATCATGGAAAAAGGAATTTATGCTTCTGTTGAAACAGCCCT
>JANKMV010000468.1 GCA_024650095.1 Bacillota bacterium
CACATCATACTTGTTTAAAATATTAATAATTTTTGTTGTGACTACTTTGTCCGGACCATCGTCAAAAGTAAGACAAACGGCCCGTTTCTGTCCGTTTCCTTTGCTAAAGTAAACAGTCCCATAATCAGATGCAGCAAGCGATGCAACCTGCATGGCTGACGGATCCTCAATATCTGTGGTATCTGTAGTAATTATAGCTGTATCTGGCGAGCCCGCAAAGAGTAGTAAGGCGATAATATATGTAAACAAGATAAAGCGTTTTCCCATTTATTCACCACCTGGCATATCGTTATCGTGAGAGATTACAAAGTCTTTGCTTTTACGGGCAATTCACGACCGATGTAATTTTTGTTGCATCGGTCCACTTTATCCCAATAATGTTTTTTATAGAAATATTGTATCGTGCCCAGGGTGACCCACAACAGTCCTAATAATCGGTACGAAATAATTTCAATGGGAAGGACGAGCGTTGAAGCTAGAGCACCGGCTTGTACAACCCAGAACATACCCGGGTTGCCTCTAAAAACAAAAAAGTCTAAGAAGTTAAGATTGGCATAGCCACCTAGTAGAATTGAAGTTGTATCTCCGACTAAGGTAGCGGCTCCTTGTAGATTAGATGCAATGGAGATGGCAATGATACTAGTAACGGGAGAAATTTTAAGTTTCTTTGCGATGGTTAGTGCAATGGGAGCAACGATTAGTACCGTAGCTACATTGTCAATAAAGGCAGAAATAAAACCGGCAAATAATGATAAAAAGATAATCGCCCATTTAACAGTGGGAGTTCTGGCAATAATAATATCTGCAAGCAATGCTGGCATTTTTGATTCAATAAATAAAGAAACGATTCCCATAGTGCCCGCAATCATTAAAATAACATTCCAATCCACTGTGGTAACAACTTGACTAATGGGTAAGATGCCGAGTAAAACAAAAGCTGACGCTGATGCCAGCGCAACATAGGTGCGAATTCTCGGAAATAGTAATAATAGTGCATATGTTGATATAAATAGTGCAATGGCCGTAAACTTCATTGTAGTCTCCTTTTAGAGTACCTTTGTTCCTTAGATAAGGGTCCTTGACAGTTAATTATATCAAGAATGCTTGTTTCTAACAATCTCTTATCACCAAATACCTACACTAATGTTTACCAAATTCCTCTAGTCTCCACTCCGGACCAAATAAATCACCAAACTTTACCCAACCTTCTTTAATTTCATCTTCTATACTATATTTGATTTTATAAATAGATCTACCTCTTCTAAATAGCAAAAAGGGTCCAGTATCAAATCTTTTCCGCTCAATGAAAAGAACCTTACCACCCATACCATCGATCTGCTTAATTATCTTATACCTATGATTACGAGATTGTATATATGAAATTGTCACTGTAGAGATAACAAACAATACGATCATAAGCGCTTCCATATCAACCTCTCCTCTCTACAGTGCAATATATGCTAATAATAAATTATCTCTGTGACATTGCCCTATATTATATTCAAAGCGCCTAGCCATTGCCATCAATCTACAGTAATTCCTGTCACAAGTGAGAAGAATACTCTCTAATGGTACAAAAAGATATGGAAAACCAACTGGATATACCCCTATGTGAGCTGCTTTTGGGAGTCCGGAACGGTCAAAACCGTTCCCTACATTCAATTGCCCTTTCGGTTAAATTGGTTTGCAGCTGAAATATGCTCATAGGAAAGGCGCGCATTCCATTCCCTCTTCGTGCCTTTTACATACTGTTACATTAGCCGCTTTACAAATAATAAAGTTATATTTTCCTGCCAGGACAAAATAAGTATCTGTT
>JANKMV010000469.1 GCA_024650095.1 Bacillota bacterium
AATAGTGCTGATGACTCGTGCATTGCCGGTAAGGTTAGCCATCTTGTGATTCTGAGCTATTCTCAGCCAGGGCAACTTTATCCTTTTGTATGTTTCTAATATTTTTTCAGTCATTACATTAAAGTGACAAAAGTAAAGGTAGGAAAAGGAAAATAGAATTCTGTAACGAAATAATGTTTTAGACTTCACTTTAGGGAGACAATTCTATTTAAGTAGAACTATTATTATAGCGTTACTACTAATATTGTCGGCATAATGTTATTAAAGGAGGCTAACATGCAGGAAGTAGAAAAAAAGCTAACTGTTAAGTTTCATGGTCGTATAATAGAGCAACTTGGGATTCAATTATATCAGAGTCCAGTAGCAGCAATAGCTGAATTGGTATCTAACTGCTGGGATGCAGAAGCGACAAGTGTTTTCATAACTTTGCCAGATGATATAGCTCCCGAGTCTTATATCGAAATAAAAGATAATGGGACTGGAATGACTTTTGAACAGTGCCAATCCCGTTATTTGAATATTGGTTATAATACCCGTGGAAATAATCCTGCTCAAAAAACGCCAAATCTTAAAAGACCAGTATTGGGACGAAAAGGGATAGGCAAGTTAGCGGGGTTTGGAATATCGCAGATCGTGTCCTTAGAAACCATCAGCTGTGAGTCAGGTGAGAAAACAACTTTTTCACTCGAGCTAGACAAACTATTAGGTGACGGACAGACGTATATTCAAGAGAATTTAGAGTTAGATGCTGTAGGTTACGAAGGGCCAGACGAAGAACGAAAGGCTGCTCATGGGACTGTTATCCGACTATCTTCTTTAACGCTTTCGAGGCGACCTTCTCCAGATGTTTATTTAAGAAGTCTGGCACGCCGGTTTTTACTTCATCAGATTGCAGAGGATTTTAGTGTTACTTTAAATGGTGTACCTCTTCCAGAGTCAGAGTTAATGGATCAAATTGAGTTTCAATTTCCGAGAGATTATAATGAAAAAGAGCTGCCTGATGATTTAATAATGGATGATGACGGATGGGGTATAGAAGACGTAGCTAATCATCAGGTCAAATGGCGTATAATGTTCTACAAGACTCCCATAGGTATAGAAGATTTAAGAGGAATATCTGTATATGCAAACGGTAAATTAATTCAAACACCATTCCTTTTTAATATAGTAGGAGGACTGTCGGGGCAACACGGATTGGAGTATTTGTCTGGTCAAATTATAGCAGACTATATTGATGAGATGAGTGATGACATAATATCACCTGAACGCCAACGAGTTAGATGGGAGCATCCAGATGCTTTGTCACTTCATGAATGGGGTGAGCAAAGGATAAAAACACTTCTACGGATTTGGAAAGAGAGAAGGGCTCAAGAAAAACTTAGGATTATTGAAGAAAAGATTTCTCCATTTGCGTTACGCATGGCAAAATTGCTACCAACTGAGCAAAAAATTGTAAAACAGGCTTTAACCAAGATTGCGACGATGGAAAGTTTAAGTGGCGAACAGTTTATTACTCTAAGTGAAGCTATTCTGACTGCATGGGAAGGTGGGCGCTTACAAGAGCTAATATTGCAACTTTCAACTTCGGAAGAGATAACACAGGAGCAGTTTTTTAGTATACTACTAGAAGCTAATGTTTTAACAGCGCTTCATTTAGCAGAATCTATAAATACGAAATTACTTATTATTCAGGGCTTGGAACAAAGTATAACAGCAAAAGATAGAGAAAATGCAATCAGAGACTATATTTCAAGATACCCACTGAAGTCGTTCGTCAGATTGTTGCCCCGACCATTATGACGAATGTGCA
>JANKMV010000046.1:0-3961 GCA_024650095.1 Bacillota bacterium
AAGCGGAACATCCCCTGTTCCAGGAGGCATATCAATAAACATAAAATCAATATCCCGCCAAACTACATCTGTCCAAAACTGTTTAACTGTGCCTGCAATAATGGGACCCCGCCAGAGCACAGGATCAGTAGCATTTTCTAACAAAAGGTTAATAGACATAATGTCAATGCCTGTTTTACTTTTTACAGGAACTAACCCTTGGTTACTACCCTTTGCTTTCTCTGTAAGACCAAATGCTTTTGGTATAGATGGCCCTGTTACATCTGCATCCGGCATGTTTAAACATGCAATCACGGCATGTTCAAAGGGCTTTTGGGCTAAATAGTATGCGCGGAACGGTCAAGACCGTTCCCTACACTTACAGATACGGTTGTATTATGGGGGATCCGTATAAGATCGTTTTTCTTATACCAGTGTAAAATTCTCGTTGGTCAGATTCAGAAGCAACCCAGCCTAAATGAAAACTACCTAATATAGGGAACGGCCTAACCGAAATGGAACGGTCAACACCATGTAGTGAACGGTCTTGACCGTTCCGGACCCCATAAAACGGCAACACCAGGCATGTCCAAAGGGCTTTTGGGCAAAACAGTAAGCGCGGAACGGTCAAGACCGTTCCCTACAATAACTCACGCGGTACTACGTTGCCAGATTGAAAAGCGCTTAGAGGAAACTGAATCAGCGCGCTTTTTTTATCATCTAGATACGTCCAGATTGGCCTTTGTAGTCAGATAAATGCATAAATTTTTATAAGTTGGGAAGACTTATGTAGACCGTATTATCCTGGAAAAACGTTGTGGAGACGCAGCGTTCTTAGCCAGATGATTGTTTTCTAATGTAAAGAGGTGAATACAAGATATGAGAAGGAAAAATATGCTGATAGTCGTATTGATGACTCTGTTAGTCCTGTTACCTCAAGGTGCCTACGCTACACCCACCCCGGTTGTGGCTGATGCACCCACGTCCATACCGGCTGAGAGTATCTATCGTCCCTCCTATTACACACAGTTGGAGGAATTACGTGTTCAGCTTGATGAAGAAGAGGCAGCAGCCGCAACATTTCAGCATACCATTGCACGTGGCGAAACGCTAACCACCATAGCAAAAAGATATGGAACTAGTGTAAAGCTACTGATGCAAACTAACAATTTACAGAATCCAAACTTTATCTATGCAGGACAAGTTCTCACACTTGTAACCGATGAAAAGGTTGCAAAGAGCTTTGTTGCACCTGTTGTTCATAGTCTGCAACGTGGTGAGACGATTTGGGAATTGGCAAAGCGTTATAATGCTGAGGTCAAAGAGATTCTGGCTGCCAATGATATTAGCGACCCCAAGACATTGGAGCCAGGACAGAAGCTAACCATACCGGGTGCCATCATGCCAGTGGTGCAGACGCCTACCCGAGTTGTTGCCTCCCGCACACCCACTCGTGTCAGTAACAGTTCGGGCATCTTTGTCTGGCCCACCAAGGGCTATATTTCCTCGGGGTATGGACCCCGTTGGGGCAAATTCCACTACGGACTTGATATTGCCGCCAACACAGGCACACCCATTGTTGCCGTTGCTTCTGGCACAGTGACAGACGCCGGCTGGCGCCAGGGATACGGGTATATGGTTAGAATAGAACATAGTAGTGGTTGGGTGTCCGTGTACGGTCATAGCTCCAAGCTTTATGTGAAAGCCGGGCAGTATGTCCAAGGAGGGCAGCAAATTGCGGCCATTGGTCAAACTGGCAATGCGACGGGTCCACATGTTCACTTGGAATTGATTAAAAATGGAAAACATCAGAACCCACTTAACCATCTACCGGCACGATAAACAAAAGCCATGCTCAACATTTTGACGAAAAATCTTGCACTGTGGCTCACCTTATGCTAATATAATATACGTGGATTTTTATGGTGGAAAGAGGTGAACCCAGTGAAAGAGAAGATTCATCCCAAATATCAAACAACAACTGTTAGTTGTGCTTGCGGGAGCACGTTTGAAACCGGTTCAACTAAAAAAGACCTTAAGGTCGATATCTGCTCCAGCTGTCATCCTTTCTATACAGGAAAGCAGAAGTTTATTGATACCGGTGGTCGTGTAGAGCGCTTCAAACGGAAATACGGAATTTAATAACAGATTGATTACGGCACATTTTGTGTAGCTGAAGCGGTCGCCATCCTCGACGTATAGTAAATACGTCCATGGTGGCGGCCTTCTCGCTTCACAGCGGCAACAGTCTGACGACTTATAATTGCAGCGTTGACGCTGCTCTTTTTTGCACTGTAAAGGATTTATGTCGCCTGTGATCTGAAATAAGTATTTTCGTGGTGGCACAGTAACGAGGTGTATTAACCTTTTGTGGTAGTTTATCGAATATTATAGGGGAAATGAGGGGAACGTTATGTCTGCTACCCCCAAAGTAGGTGGCCAGGCGGTAATTGAAGGCGTGATGATGCGCCACAAAAACCAGCTTGCCATTGCTGTACGGAAACCTGACATGCAGATTTCAATACATGAAGAAACACTGAAATCGGCAGGAGACAAATATCCGTTTTTAAAGGTGCCAATTTTGCGTGGCATGGTCGCCTTTGTAGAATCACTAACGCTGGGCACGCGGGCACTTACCATTTCTGCTAATCAGGCAGCTTTGGAGGAGGAAGAGGAGCTTACGGGCTGGCAATTAACGCTCACGGTGGGTGTAGCGTTGCTCTTTGGTATTGGATTATTCTTTTTTTTGCCGACCATTATTACTCGTTTTTTAACGAGCAATATTACGGCGAAACCCATTGCGCTCAATCTCTTTGAGGGCTTGGTTCGTATCTCCATTTTTTTAGCATATCTTTTTGCGGTTTCGCGTTTAAAAGATATTCAACGGGTCTTTGCCTACCATGGCGCTGAGCATAAATCCATTGCTTGCTTTGAAGCGGGTGAGGAACTGACACCGGCAAATGCGTGCAAATATACGAGGCTTCATCCTCGTTGTGGTACTAGCTTTCTTTTACTTGTAATGGCAGTTAGTATCATTTTGTTTTCCTTCTTTGGCTGGCCGGGGTTGGTCCAGCGCTTAATTTTGCGTTTGACCCTCTTACCATTAATTGCGGGTATTTCGTATGAACTGATACAATTGGCGGGTCGCAATCGCTTCTTCTGTTATTTAACAGCACCGGGCTTGTGGTTGCAACGTTTGACAACGCGCGAGCCCGATGAGCAACAGTTAGAAGTGGCTATTGCCGCTTTAAAAGCAGTACTTCAGCATGTTAAGAAGCGAGAGGTGTTAGATCGTGTTTGATAAATTGCAATCCATTGAAGATCGTCATTTAGAATTAGAACAGCAAATTAGTGATCCTGCCATGATCGCTCGACAAAATGAGTGGCGTAAATTGACCAAGGAACATGCTCGTTTGACGGAAATCGTTACGACCTGGCGCGAATATAAACAAGTGAATACTGACCTACAAGAAGCAAAAGAAATGTTGCAGGACAGTGTTGACGAAGAGATGACCAGCTTTTTAAAAGCAGAAGTTGCTTCAGGTACAGAACAGCTAGAGCAATTAACGGAGCGCTTAACTGTACTCCTTTTACCCCGGGACCCCAATGATGATAAAGATGTGATCGTGGAAATACGTGCGGGTACCGGCGGTGAGGAAGCGGCCCTCTTTGCGGGTGTTTTATTGCGTATGTATACGCGCTATGCCGAGCGGTTGGGTTGGAAGATAGAAATAATAGATGCTAACGTCACTGATATTGGTGGCGTTAAAGAAGTCGTTTTTGCCATTGAAGGAGACGGCGCCTATAGCCGCCTTAAATTTGAAAGTGGTGTGCACCGCGTGCAGCGTGTTCCCTCCACCGAATCAGGTGGTCGTATTCATACATCTGCTGCTACCGTTGCCGTTTTGCCTGAAGTGGAAGATGTGGAAGTGGACATTAACCAAAACGATCTCCGCATAGATGTCTTCTGTTCTTCTGGGCC
>JANKMV010000046.1:3971-10860 GCA_024650095.1 Bacillota bacterium
GTAAACACCACGCAATCTGCAGTACGGATAACACACATGCCATCAGGCCTTGTCGTTTCCTGCCAAGATGAGAAGTCGCAACTAAAAAATAAAGAGCGAGCAATGCGGGTGCTACGTGCCCGTCTGTATGAAAAAGCGCAAGAGGAACAGCATGCAGAGCAGGCACAAGCGCGTAAATCCCAGGTGGGCAGTGGTGATCGTAGTGAACGAATACGCACCTATAATTATCCACAAGGTCGTGTATCAGACCATCGCATTGGCATGACGCTTTATAAGTTAGAACAGTTTCTTGATGGCGAACTCGACGAAATGGTGGATGGTTTAAACACTAGTGCACAAGCGGAACTCCTAAAGCAGGTGGACCAATGAGCCTAACGATCCAAGAAGCCCTGCAAAGGGCTTCTTTTCAACTCCGGCAAACCTCACTAGCACAACCGCGGCGAGAAGCGGAAGCCCTTCTTTGTGCCGCCATTGGTAAATCATTGGCTTGGGTTTATGCCCACGGAGAGGAAATAATGCCGGACAAAGCTGTAGACATTTTTACAAGGTGGGTGCAACGGAGAGGCTCGGGAGAGCCGTACGCGTACCTTTGTGGCGAACGTGAATTTTTGGGTTTACCCTTTACCGTTACGCCCGCAGTCCTTATTCCACGGCCTGAAACAGAATTATTGGTCGAAGCTGTCGTGCAGCAACTACAAAATATAAAGTCTCCGCGTATTCTGGACGTGGGTGTGGGCAGTGGTGCCATTGCCGTATCCTTGGCCACGCTTTTGCCTCAGGCTACAATTACCGCAGTAGATATTGACCCGGCAGCATTGTCCGTAGCCGCTCAAAATGCCAAACGTCACCAGGTGGATGCGCGCATTCGTTTTCTACAAGGCGATTTGTACGCGCCCGTAGCCAGTGAAGAATTTACTGCGGTGGTTAGCAACCCCCCCTATATCCCAACGGCTGAGATAGTAAGGTTGGACGCCACCGTCAAAGACTACGAACCGCGACGAGCACTCGATGGAGGGCCTGACGGGCTAACATTCTATCGACGCCTTGCGGGAGAACTATCAACGCTAGCCGCTCCACCAAGCCTTCTCGCCTTTGAAATTGGTGAAGGTCAAGGAAGCGCCATCATAAACCTTTGCCACAGTGTAGGCTATAAAAATACCTGCCAAATCTCAGATTTAGCAGGTATCGCACGCATTATTCTTGCAGAACAGCGGGAAATGGAGACAGCATAACTGTCCCCATTTCCCTATTTTAATTGCTGACCGGTGGATGTGATGGTGAGTTGACCATGTTTTACTCCTTTAATGCCAATAAGCTTGTCCGCCACCGCCCGGGCAGGGCCCGCTTGTCCCCTAATCACCAATACTTCTAGACAGTTATGGTGGTCTAGATGGACATGGATAGTGGAGAGAATCATATCGTGGAAGTTGTGCTGTATTTCCGTGAGCAGATCGCTAAGTCCACGCACATGATGATCGTAGACAAGCGTAATGGTGCCGGCCACTTCTTGCGTTTCATCTTCCCATTCTAGTTCCACTAATTGGTTACGAATTAAGTCACGGATGGCCTCAGAACGATTGGCAAAACCGCGTGCTACAATTTTCCGATCAAACATTTGCAATAATTGTTCGTTCATTGAAATACCGAATCGTACCAGACTTGTCAACGTATTTCCCCCTTGTCTAGAGCAACCTATTATCCACAACTTTTACGTCAAACCTGTAGCTGACTGCCACGATTATAAGCGTATCACCACTATCATACTTACATCTCTATCCCGCGTACGTAAGCAAATGAACCCTTTACCTTTATGCGCCTCTAAAGGCACGCACGTTCGTTAGCGCGACGTAATATGAATCAAAATGTAGGGAACGGTCTTGACCGTTCCGTTTTTTATATCATTACATTTTGCAAGCTGTAACCTGTGTTGATAAGCATTCCTGTCATTTCATTTGGTGTGCTATCCTCTAGAAAATAGGTTCTCCCTCTGTAAAAATAATCCTGCCTAGCTATACAGGATATTTACCTACCCTTCGAGAGGATGATTAGTTTACTTACGGAAAAATATGGACATTCCTCCAACTCTTATGTTTATAGTATGAAAATTATGGCAATACTATGGGGCAGGAAGGTTAGGGGGGAATACCATGCTGGTGAGAAAAGTTAATATTAGTGGCGTGAATACGTACAAGTTACCCATTATCAGTGGAGCACGCATGAAGGTGCTATTCAAAAAATTGCGTGAGGGTGAAGATGAAGGTGCTCGTTTAGAATTAATTAACGGTAATCTTCGCCTCGTCTTGAGTGTTTTGCAGAGGTTTAAAAATCGAGGAGAAAACCTTGATGATTTATTCCAAGTGGGTTGTATTGGACTCATGAAGGCGGTAGATAATTTTTCGCTCGATCATAATGTACACTTCTCCACGTACGCTGTGCCCATGATTATTGGCGAGATCAAGCGTCATTTGCGTGATAATAATGCGGTGCGGGTTAGCCGTTCTTTAAAAATGCTGGCACAAAAAGCGCAGCAAGTGCGGGAGGAATTGACGCGTAAGTTTCTTAGAGAGCCTACCATCCAAGAGATTTCACTGGAGTTAGGTGTGACGCCAGAAGAAGTGGTTTTTGCCTATCAGGCCATTAATGATCCTGTTTCTTTACATGATCCCGTATTCTCTGATACAACGGATCCCGTATATATCATGGATATAGTAAGTGACCAAAATAGTAATGCCGACTTATGGGTAGAGGACATCACATTGCGGCAAGCGTTAGATATTCTCACGGAACGAGAACGTCGCATTCTAGAATCAAGGTTTTTCGAAGGTCACACACAGACGGAAATCGCCGCGGATATTGGCATCTCCCAAGCGCAAGTGTCTCGCATTGAAAAAGCAGCGTTGCGTCGAGTGCGGCATCATTTATCCGATGAAGGGGGTAGCAGTGATGCAAGCCTCTAGGTGGTTGATTATCTTTCTTATCATTATCCCCTTATGTTTTTCAGGCATACCAACAGCACCCAGCGCACAAGATTCATTGCTACGGCTCCATGTACGAGCCAATAGTGACTCACCCACGGATCAAGCCATCAAGTATCAGGTGCGCGATACAGTGCTTGCTACGTTAGATGGGCATTTGCAGAATGCCGGTAATGCTACCATAGCCCAAGAAGAAATTGCACAGGCACTGCCCGAAGTTTTGCGCGCGGCCCGCCAAACCGTAGCCGCTGCTGGTTTTGACTATGAAGTTACCGCGTCCCTGGGAACGGCTCAGTTCCCCACGCGCATGTACGGAGATCAAGTGTATCGCGCGGGTACATACCAAGCATTACAAATATATCTAGGAGACGGCGAAGGACAAAATTGGTGGTGTGTACTATTCCCTCCTTTATGTTTTGTGGCGGCCAAAACTACCAGTGAGAATGATCCAGTACCTGTGGTTGCCACGCCAGAGCAAGCCATTCCTCCATGTAGATCTCGCATACTGGAATGGTGGCAACGATTGATTGGTAAATTATAGCGCGTTTTTAAAACAGAATATAGTTGAAATAAATTCATCCTTCCCATATAATAAACTTGGTATGTTCGACTTAAAATGTAGAAAAAATTCGGCGGTCTCACATACGCCGTAATCTGGGAGGATGCATGGTCTGGAATATGATAATCCAGTTGATCGGTGGCCTTGGGCTTTTCCTGTTTGGAATGCAGTTAATGGCTTCGGGAATGCAAAAAGCGGCCGGAGATCGTTTACGTAAAATTCTAGAACTTTTGACGACAAAACCAATCATCGCTGCCATCACAGGTCTTGTCGCCACGGTACTGGTACAGAGTAGTAGCACCACAACGGTAATGTTGGTGGGTTTCGTAAATGCTGGTCTTATGACATTATCTCAAGCCGTTGGAACCATTTTAGGTGCCAACATTGGTACCACTATTACCGCACAGCTTGTTTCTTTTAAAGTAAGTGCACTCATATACCCCATGATAGGTATTGGCTCCATGCTTAATTTTTTTGGGCAACGTCGTACCTATAAGTATGTGGGACAAGCGGTACTGGGATTTGGTATTTTATTTTTAGGTATGACCATTATGTCCGACAGCATGATGCCGCTGCGAGAAATGCCCTTTTTTCTCCAACTCTTAACCTCATTTGGTAGCAATCCGTTAATGGGCGTGCTGATAGGCGCTATCTTCACGGCTGTTATTCAATCTAGTAGTGCCACGACAGGTATCGTTATTGCCATGACGCTACAGAATGTTCTCACCTTGCCTGCGGCAATGGCCTTGGTCTTAGGTTCCAATATTGGTACCTGTGTCACTGCCATGTTGGCTAGCATAGGTACATCTTTATCGGCGCGCCGTGCCGCCGTTGCTCATCTGTTGTTTAATGTATGTGGTGTGTTACTTGCAATCATAGTATTTAGACCATTTACAGCCTTCGTTGCAGAGACGTCCGATATCGTGGCGCGTCAAGCAGCTAATGCCCATACTCTCTTTAACGTCACCAATTCCCTTATTTTTTTACCCTTTGTAAAGTATTTTGTCGATTTAGTTACTCGTCTTGTTCCTGGGACAGATGTGAATATGGAAATGGGACCGAAGTATCTTGATAAGAGGATACTAATGACGCCCGACGTGGCATTGAGCGGGGTGCGACAAGAGTGTTTACGCATGGCTCGCTTGGCTCGAGAGATGGTCGTGGAAGCTATGCAAGTTTTTGTGGATGATGATAAGAAGCTAATGCAACAAGTATTGCAAAAAGAGGATCTTGTGGACAGCTTAGAAAAGGAGATTACCATCTATTTGGCCGAGTTGTCACAACACTCTTTAACGAAAGAACAATCTAAGGAAGTATCACTTTTAATGCATGCCATCAAAGACTTGGAGCGAATTGGTGACCACGCCGAAAATATTACGCGTTTGGCCGATGATAAAATAGAGGAACGCTTACGATTTTCGACCCAAGCTGTATCTGAACTACAGGAAATGCAAAACAAAGTGGATGAAATGATTGTCAAGGCAATCGAGGCCTTTGCTAATGGAGATTTAATTCTGGCGGGTCAAGTGGTGGACCAGGATGATGTGGTGGACAATATGGAGCGCTCCCTGCGCAAGTCTCACATTACGCGGATTAATGATAATGTTTGTTTTCCGCCCAGTGGTATTATTTTTCTCGATGTCATTAGTAATCTTGAACGTATTGCAGACCATGCCACAAATTTCGCGCAAGTTGTGTTAGGTGAATTTTAAGAAATGAGGTGAAGTCTGTGAAAAGGAAACTGGAAGCATTTCGCGAACAGTTTAAAGAACACAAGATGACACCGCAGCGTGCTGTAATTCTGCAAACACTTCTGGAAAATACGGAGCAACATGTAAGTGCCGAGGAGTTATATGTTTTGGTCAAGGAAAGAGATGCCGAAATAGGCCTGGCAACTATTTACCGTACGCTCGACCTTCTAGAAGAGTTAAATATTTTGCATAAGCTCCATTTTGGTGATGGATGTACCCGCTATGAACTGACTCATCTACAGTCGGAACATCAACATCACCACTTGATCTGTGTACGTTGTAACCAAATTTTCGAAGTAAAAGAAGATCTATTGCAACATTTGGAATCGTTAATTGAAAAAGAGCATGGTTTCCATATCCTAGACCACCGTGTCTCCTTTTACGGCTACTGTAGCCACTGTAAAGAAGTAAACGATTAGGAAACCCGGAGGGAAAATATGTTGCTTACAAAGTATAGAGCGCCACGCTATCTGATTATAGTCGTACTCCTATGCCTGTTTTTTACGTCGCCTGTGCTGGCGAACACGCCTTCCTTTAGTGAAGACAGTACCACTGTCGTTTTGCGTGCCCGAGTTTTGTCGGTAGAAGACTTGGTGCCAGCCGATGATGTCAAAGAATTTATTGAAATGGAACAGCTAGCTGAGGTGGAAATTACATCCGGTGAGTATAAAGGACAGAAACATTCGTTGCTTAATGCTCTTATGGGGCATCCTTACTTTGATATTAACCTCACCGAAGGCAGTAAGCTTATTCTCTATGGTGAGGTGGACGAGAGCGGACAGCTCCGCAATGTTTATTTGCAAGACTATATGCGCGATAGCTATTTATACCTTATTGCAGGACTATTTATTGTTTTAATTCTTTTGGTAGGTGGCCGTAAAGGTCTTATCACCATCATCACACTAGCGGTGACCATCGCAGCCGTCTTTGGTTTCTTGTTACCGCTCCTCTTAAAGGGATACTCACCCATCCCAGCCACAGTCCTGGTTGCCAGTGGCGTCACTTTGTTCACGCTCATCTGTATTGGCGGGTTCCATAAAAAAACATATGCCGCTGTTATTGGTACAGTGGGTGGTGTGCTGGTGGCAGGTCTCTTGGCACTGTATATTGGTAATGCCGCTAGCCTCACCGGGTTCTCTAGTGAAGAAGCACAAATGCTTCTCTTTATGGAAGGTGGCCCCATTGATGTCCGCGGTTTACTCTTTGCCGGTATTATTATCGGTGCCTTAGGTGCGGTCATGGACGTGGCTATGTCCATCTCAGCTGCATCCTATGAAGTATACCGTGTTAATCCGGCCATCAGTATTCGTGATCAGATTACGTCAGGCATGAATGTAGGGCGAGCTGTCATGGGAACCATGGCCAATACGCTCATTCTTGCCTATGTAGGCGCTTCCATGCCACTATTGTTGCTCTTTATGGGCTATAGCACACCGTATATAACCATCATCAATATGGACGTGGTGGCCACAGAAGTGGTACGTGCCTTAGCGGGTAGTATCGGCATCATCGCAGCGGTACCACTCACAGCCATTTCTGCAGGCCTATTGCGCAAATTGGACAAAAAAGAAAAGGTATCCAAAGATAAAACGCTCTAGTTGTTG
>JANKMV010000470.1 GCA_024650095.1 Bacillota bacterium
ACCGCCATAATGTGGACACCGGCCACGCCTTCGATGGTTTTTAAATGCTTAATCATCTCCACGGCTATCTTGACACCCTCTTCTTTCTTATTCGGGGCAGCTTTAAGCCGATCAATTAATGCATCTGGAACCATCATACCCGAGACATTATTTTTCATATAACGGGCGGCACCAAGCGACTTAACGGGAATGATACCAGCGATAATGGGCACTTTCTTATGCAGACCCAGTTCACGGACTTTTTCCATCCAGAGCTCAAAGCGCTCCATATCGAAAATTCCTTGCGTTTGGATAAAGTCAGCACCTGCCGCTATCTTTTTCGCCAGGCGGAGAACACGATACTCAAAGGGATCGGCGAAAGGATTAGCCACAGCACCAATGAAGATGTCAATGGGTGCAGATAGTTTATCGCCACCGATTAAGGTTTGCTCATCACGCATCATTTTTAGAGTGCTAATTAAATTGGTTGAATCTAGATCGTTAACATTCTTGGCACCGGGTTCATTGCCAAATTTTGCATGGTCACCCTGGATGCAGAGAATGTTCTTAATACCAAGGGCGACAGCACCCAACACATCGGATTCAATACCGATACGGTTACGATCGCGACAGGTAATTTGCACGTTAGGCTCAACGCCCTGATCTAAAATAATTTTACCGCAAGCAATACTAGAGGTACGCACGATAGCCGTTTGGTTATCCGTCAGATTGACAGAATCAACACAACCTTTGAGGATATTGGCATGATGCTCAATGATTTCCCGTTCGGCGCTTTTGGGAGGGCCAAGTTCACCTGTAACCGCAAACGCTCCGCTTTCCAAAACTTTTTGCAGATTGCTTTTTGTCATTACAGCTTCACATCCTCCCTAATCATTTTGCGTGGTCCGCCGTGGTGGGATGTAGACCAGTCTTTGGGTGGCTTAACCTCTGCCAAAGCATCTAGTTTATTAAATTTCATCATCCGCTCCACAATTAAATGCCAGCCACATTCTACACTTTTGTCAATTTCACATTGACCATTTTGGGAACCACCGCAAGGTCCGTTAAGCATACTCTTGGAGCAACGAGCGATGGGGCAAATACCCATCGTTTCCTCCAGTACGCAGTCACCACAACCTAGGCAGTTCTCCATCCACACCCCTTGCTCTGTGGGAAGACCCATAAAGGTGGTATTTACACCGGGAAGAGTCCGTTGCTCGTCAAAGTGCATAGTCATGGTCTGGATGCCCACACCACAGGCCAGAGAGATAACGACATCAGCGTCTTCCACCAGTTCGCGTGCAGATTCCAGATACTCAAATTCACATTGGCGCTCAATGGTATGACTTTTCACTTGGATGGGCTTTCCGGCTTTATTACGGGCAATGGAGAGTGCCAAGGCTGTTTCACGAGCTTCTTTATCTCCACCCGCCATGCAGACGGTTACACATTCGCCACAACCAAGCACGAGTACGTTTTCATAGGGTTCCACAGCTTTTATAATTTCCGCTAGAGGTTTACGTTCAGCGACGATCATTTACTCTTCACCTCCTTTGCCGTTTACAACGGCATCGACTTTTGTCAAGTATTGTTCGGCAACCGCCTTAAAATTCCTGACTTCGTCTAGTGTTAAGTTGGCAAACTCAATGCGTTCTTTTTCCATGCCCACTTCGGCAAGGATATCCTGGGCGCGAACGGCACGTTTACTCGCCCATTTTTCTACATCTTGATACGTGCACTCGTCCTCTTCTTGGCACCCGGCCACAAATACAGCTTCGGCGCCGAGGTGCTAGCATCTTACAATCCCCCCGTCAGGGCAATTGCCTCTTC
>JANKMV010000471.1 GCA_024650095.1 Bacillota bacterium
GTCACGGGATTAACTGATATTCGAGGTGAAGTGGCGGGTATCGTGGATTCTAATGAACGTCGATCTAACTTTATGCCTGGCGATGTATTGACGGCTGCCATCGGGCAAGGCCACGCCATTACTCCTCTGCAGCTCGCAAATTATGCTTCTATTTTGGCAAATCACGGCACGCATTATCGTCCTCATCTCGTAAAGCAAGTAGTTGATTACAATGGCAATGTTATCATGCAAACTGAGCCCGAAGTGATAAATACCCTATCATATAGTGAAAAAAACTGGCAGATTGCGCAAAAAGGCATGGAGCTTGTCACCGAGATTGGTGGGACGGGTTCTAGCTTGCGCACTGTGCCGGTGAAGGTTGCTGGTAAAACGGGTTCCGCTCAAGCGCGCGCAGGGACCATTTCTCATAGTTTATTTATTGGCTATGCGCCTGCAGCTGCTCCGGAAGTAGCTCTTGCTGTAGTTGTGGAGCATGGTGGCCTCGGTGGTGATGGTGCCGTGCCTGTGGCAAAACTAATTCTTGAAGAATACTTTGCACCACAAGAGCAAGAAGAATAAATGATTCTAACCTGGTAACGCTCAAGTGAGCGTTACTCCTTTTTGCACTGGCTCGAATATATCGCTTGCACCTAGCAAGCGGCCGATGAAACCAGTACTGAAAGGCGCAAGTTAAGGAAATGGAATAAGTGCACCTTTCTTGCACTGGTCCGAATATATCGCTTGCACCTAGCAAGCGGTTAATGTACCCAGATACAATTGTTAACTGTTTATATTGATATACGTTAAAGTAATGGTAATTGCCGTTTATTTGTAAGGAATAGCAGGAATTTGACGGTAGTTGGCGAAAAATATGTTGTACAGTGTTGTGTAGTGGAGGAAGGTATGAATAATTCAACTGTAGAGTTTAAAGGGACTAAAGATGGTGTGATCATTTACTGTCTTGACGATGCTATTTTTAGCGATATTCTGTCTGATTTGACAGAAAAGCTGAAACAAAGGGCTGCATTTTTTGGTGAAGCCCCTGTTCGTGTGGACGTGGGCAAGAGGGAATTGTCAGAGGAAGAAAAAGAGGCATTGATGGACGTGATTGAGCAATATAGTCGTCTTACATTAATATCACTTCAAACAAGAAGTGAACGTGCATTATCCCTTGCGACAGCCAGAAGACAGGGAGAAACGGAAGATTTGCGTTTAGATGGCTTCAAAGAAGGGCGCTCCTTGGTCATTAAGCGAACACTTCGTTCCGGACAATATATTCGTTTTCCCGGCCATGTGATTGTTTTGGGAGATGTGAACCCTGGGGCGGAGATTGTGGCTGATGGTGATATCTACGTGTTTGGTACGCTACGGGGTATTGCACATGCGGGCGTGGCGGGTGATAAGAACGCATCCGTGGTAGCCTTGCGATTGGCTCCGACACAGTTGCGCATTGCGGATATCATATCTCGGGCTCCGGATGATTCCGCATTACCTGAGCAACCAGAGTATGCTTACATCAATGACCAGCGCATTATGATTGCAGCCATAACAACAAAGCTGGGTAGCTAGTTCGTTAGTTTGGGGAGAAAAGGGGTTGGAAAAATGGGTGAAGTGCTTGTCATAACCTCCGGTAAAGGCGGAGTAGGTAAAACCACAACGACAGCCAACCTGGGTGTGGGTTTGGCTCTACTCAATCAAAAAGTAGTCTTAATTGATGCCGATATCGGCCTGCGAAACCTAGATGTGGTGATGGGTTTAGAGAATAGGATTGTGTATGACCTTGTGGATGTTGTGGAAGGCCGTTGTCGTACCAAGCAAGCCTTAATACG
>JANKMV010000472.1 GCA_024650095.1 Bacillota bacterium
AACCCGTTTGTAAGCCTGGTTAAGATTACTTGGAGCTAGGATTTCCTCCAGCAGTCCTCCTTCGAGTCTGTCGGCATTGGTGATGTTGTTTTCAGTTATCCCTGAATCAGTAAGCGCTCCCGCATATCTTTCGTGTTCCGCACTATCCTTTTGCGGCCAGCCACTGTTTTCACCGTGTTTTCTGCTGTCATTCTGATTCTTGGTAACATTCATTGACTTTCACCTCCAAGGGTTCCACCCTTCACAGTACCGTCGACTGTACTGCTACTATGGCTTCATCTGACTCCTCACGACAAATCTTGTTTCAACCGGTATCAGCAAATACGCTTCCTCCGTTCGTGAGGCCTCCCCGGGTAAGAGCACAGTCTTTCTCTCCATCCACCTGCCGCATTTACACAAACTGATTCCGTGTAGTTATTGGACTTCGACTTGTGTTGCAGCCTTATCCTCAGTTTGTGCCTGATGCGATTTCTGTTCGTCAGGCCAGAGATTTGCCGCCGCCTTCCTTCACACTCCACCTCGCGATGGACGCGCTTGACTTTGGCTATACACTTCCCCACTACCGGGCGTGTTCGGGGCTCGCCCGTTAGACTGCGCCCATGCCGGGCGCACGGTAAATAAAAAACCTACCTTAGTCGGTAGGTTTTTTATCTATCGTAGTTCTATTCAATCGAGCCCGTTTATGCGCCAAATTTAATTCTTGAAAGTTTGTACAGTTCTTCACGGTAGGCCGGCGTCATAG
Source organism: Bacillota bacterium (assembly GCA_024650095.1). Classification (GTDB taxonomy): domain Bacteria; phylum Bacillota; class Dethiobacteria; order Dethiobacterales; family Dethiobacteraceae; genus JANKMV01. Next base: position 743 of record JANKMV010000472.1, read on the forward strand.
TTGCAAGGAACGTGTTATTGATGGTGCAAGGTTTATCTGGTTGGCAAAACTTTTCCACGAATTTCGCGGCAGCTTCCCGCTGTTCAGCCTCGCTGGCTTCCGGATCTACCGGATCTGGCAACACACCAAGCACAATTTGGTCGCCATACTTTTCATAAAGCATTTGCGTGTCGTTCATCGGCTGTCCGGCCCATGAATCCCAACCCGCTGCAATCATGTTCGGAACTTGTTTCTCAGATTTACCACAACAGTGAAAATCGGCAAACATGCCTTTTGAGTGAATATGGTCGGTCAGTCTGCGCATGGCGGGAACAATCATCTCGCTGCAAGTAGCAGGTGAGAAAAAGGTATCTTTCTGTGCGCCCCAATCATCATGGAAGTTAAACCCATCAATTCCCGGAAAATTCTCAAGATATTTATCAACAAGTTCGATATACACGTCCGTCATTTTGTCAAAGATTGCCTTAACGGCATCCTTTTGATCGTCATCGATCATTGCCATGGCTGCATTATCAAAATCCATAAACGAAATCAATCGCTCAAACCAGCCGTTTAAAACCGTAGGCACATTATACACATTCGGCTTAAGAGTTAAATTGTTAGCACTATCTTCCCAATTCCAGCTATCCAAATCTGGCCAGACTAATTTGTCTACCCATTCATTTGCATCCTTTAGGAGTGGAGCGCCAGGTTTAACCATCGAGCCACCAGCCACAGGTACATATACCCAACTTATACCGAACATATCTTTCCCGCCACCTTCTTCGGGAGGCATCCGGGTATCTTCAAACGCAAAAGCCCGGGCAACGTTATCGGGATTTGCCCTTGGTGATAACATACGGGTTTCGACGTTTGTCAGCTGCCAAACAGGCTTTCTGTTCATGGCTGCCAAATACGCTTCCTTAGGGGTAACGGGGAAATCATAAAGAGGAATATCCTCTCCCCTGCCAAGCCGAGCAGGCTGTGTAGAGACGACTTTTAATTCACTTACATTAAATGCGGGAACTTTCATCAAGAATCTCTCCTTTTTCTGTTTTTTTTGTCTGGAAACAGTGTTGCT
>JANKMV010000473.1 GCA_024650095.1 Bacillota bacterium
CTATCTTTTACTAAAGTTTCCCACGCATCTAATTCCGGCTGGAACTGATTAATGGCAAATGTTATCACGGTATGACCCTTCGGGGCAAAGTCTGGCTCGTATGCGTAATGAGTCATCTGTAGATGCTTCACTGGCTTCTGGTTTTGGTTAATATCCAGTGACTCTACAGAAAATTTAAGTGTCCGTGGAATATCCCCCATCGTTCCCTCATACCCAATTCCAACATAGATATTAGAGGCCAAAGGGTAGATCTTGGGATTGTTGTACCGTTTCTGGAACTCAGTATCAGGATATTGTCCCCTTAGCAACCGCTCATATAACACCTGGGCATCGCAGGCCGCAATAACATAATCGGCCTCGAATGATTTTCCGCTCTTACATTTAATACGCCGTACTGTATCCCTTTCAATTTCTAAATCTACCGCTTCACAGGAAGCTTCGATAGTTCCACCTAGGGAGAGATATCTTTCCACCATGCGCATGGCCAGAGCCCTAGAACCCCCTATAGGAATGGAAGACTGGCCGCCGGTAAAGGTCCCGAGAGGGAATATAACCGAGGAAGCACTGTATGCTCCTTCCGGCATGAAGGAAGCTATGGCTTCTCTCAGCGCCGGGTGCTTGAACTTCTTGGAGAGTTCCTGCACACTGATCTTATCATATTTTTGCATTATCAGACCCACATCCTTCATTGAGAGGATGTGCTTTATTTTTTCAATCATATTCATCATATCCATCGGCTTTTCAACTGGCAAGGAGAAGGAATGCAACTGCTTGATGTCCTTGCAAAACTCCTCTATGGCATTTTTATCTTCTGGTGATATCTCCAACCAGCTCGATTTGAATCTATCAATATCACGGTAGAAGTGAACAGTAACACCTTCGTGCTCCACTGCCATGAAGCTTTCAGGATCATAAATATCCACTCCGTCTAGTGCGCCGACTGTATCCCAAAGCTTGCGGATAGAAGTTCCTTCCTTTGTGCCTACTAGCCAATGAATACAGCCATCGATATGATAACCCTCACGGTCCCAGCCGGTGCATTCTCCTCCTGCAGTATAATGCTTCTCCAGAATCACGCTGTCAAAACCATTTTTTTGAGCAAAAATACCGGCGCTTAATCCCGCAACTCCTCCACCAATAATAACTATCTTCATTACAAATTCTCCCTTCGTTTTATTTGTTGTGCTAGCAATACGTCATCTCCCACTTCCATAAGCAACGCGTCAAACTCTTGATTATCGAGCCATGAGGGCATATGGCCATTGGCGACCATGACCGAAAGTCCCATCTGAAAGATCCGCAATTTAAGCAACAATCGCTTACGTTCCGCAAGAGTCCAACCCTGCATAGCCTCATCTTCCCTTAAGGCCTCAACCATGGCATTTTCTATTGTTTCATACGAAGCCATGTATGGATTGGGCTGTATTGACAATTCTCGAAACAATACCGGATACTCCCTGGCAAAAGCCAAGCTGGCTTTCCCCATATTTTCAAACAGACTTTCCCCTTTTTGGTTTGCAAGCAATTCTTCCGATATGGCAAAAACTCGCTGGACCACAGCCGCTACCAAATCATCAACAGTAGCAAAATTGACATAAATAGGAGCAACCGAAGAGTGAAGCTGATTCGCCACACTACGCGCGGTGATGCCAGAAAAACCCTTTTCTTTAGCAATCTCCAAAGCTGCATCTACAATAGCAGTTTTATCAAATTTTATTTTTGGTGGCATACTAATCATCCATTTGCTATTGCAATCCTA
>JANKMV010000474.1 GCA_024650095.1 Bacillota bacterium
GTGGCGCATATATGCCTCCGTACTTATTATTACTGTTAGTAGTATAACCAAGCATGCTCAATGCTTGCAGATTAGCAGTTTAGTTTTGTCCTTTCTTGCACTAGTCGTAATTACATCACGCGCATTTAGCAAGTTGTTAATTAACCAGCATTGAATAGCGCGTTTGAATTTGAATAAGTGCACTCTTCTTGTATTGGTTGGAGCTCTTATAAAGGCGTCTTGGCAAAAAAATAGGCTGGACTGTCCAGCCTATTTTGGCGTGCTTTCTTCATCCTTTGTAACAACTGTCTCAACTTCTATTTCGTCGAACACTCGTAGCACAGCCTTTACGGATAAAACTAACATTTCCCTCTCTTGTGGAGCAAGACGTGATGCTAAATTATCAAAACGCGATTTGCGCCGCTCGAAAACAAGACTTGCCAACTCTTTACCATATGATGTAAGATACACACGCACAATGCGACGATCATTTTCATCACCCTTGCGTTGCACTAGATTCATTTTCACCAAACGGTCAACTAAACGCGTAGCTGCGCTTTCTGCTAAATAGATCTCCGCACTTAGTTCACCCATAGTGAGGTCATCATGGATATAGAGGATGAGGAGTGCATTAATTTGCCCTGGCGTAATGCCAAGACCCGTTAATTCTTTGATTTCTTGTGTCTCCAAATAATGCATGAGTTTCGGGAAAATTTCTTGAAATACCCTTGTGAAGTCTGCTGTGTTTTTAAAATCTACCAACCATAATCTCCTCCTGTCCCTAATTTTTTACATTGTTAAATGTTTTATAATTATATCACTTCATTTTATAAATATCTACTAAAGTTGTTTCATAAGACAATCTTTGCTGAATCGATGACAATAGTTTTACCATTTAAAGAGTAAAAGTTCAAAAAATAAATGTCAATAAAGGAAATAATTTAAGATTAAGGTATAATATTAAAGATAGAGGTGAGAAGAGATGCTTGTAATTGGGTTAACGGGTGGTATCGCTACGGGGAAATCAACAGTAGCTACCTTATTTGAAAAACGAGGAGTTCATCGTATTGATACAGATCAGTTAGCGCGCTCTGTTGTGGAACCAGGTCAGATAGCATGGGACGCCATCGTACAATATTTTGGCAACGATATACTACAAGAAAACGGACAGCTTAATAGGAAGAAGTTGGGCAAACTAATTTTTGCTGATGCAAAGAAGCGTAGAGTACTGGAGAATATCATACATCCAGCCATCCAAGCCCTTATGAATAGACAAATAAACGAAGCCCGCAGGCAGGGTGTTTGCATTACACTCATAGAGGTTCCCCTTTTATATGAAACAAACTTTCACAATGATGTAGATCGTGTCATTGTGGTCACAGCCACGGAGGAAAAACAAGTAGCGCGTTTGTTGCAAAGAGATGGGCTTGCTGGTGAACAAGCGAGGCAGCGTATGGCGAGCCAACTGCCACTAGCGGAGAAAGTCGCACGCGCTGATTATGTTATTGATAACAACGGCACACTTGAACAAACCGAACAACAAGTGGACGCTGTCTGGCAAATTGTGAAGCAGGAGTGTGTACATGGCAAACATCTTTAGGTGGTTGCGACCGTTACTACTAACCATTTTCTTTGTCGCCCTTATTGTCGCATTGATTCGTTCACCACAATTCGGCAAACTATCCTACCCCTATCGTTATAGAGATATTATAGAAGTGAACGCAAAGGTATATAGCGTGGATCCTTTGCTTGTGGCTGCCGTTATT
>JANKMV010000475.1 GCA_024650095.1 Bacillota bacterium
TGCTTACATTTGCACTGGTTAGTGCTGGGTTGGATAGCATTTTTAATCAATTGGGGTGATTTACCAAAGATATCTGATTGCCAGATTTTTTCTGGGTTTTCTTCAAACTCACCCATAATGTAGTTAACCAACTCTTCGCTTTGCTTTTCTGTGCCTACGATTGGGGCAAATTCAGATTTTACATCCACTCTAACTATGTGTAGTGAGGGAGCACTGGCACGAAGTCGAACACCAAAGCGACCACCTTGACGGATAATCTCCGGCTCTTCGAGCGTCATCTCTTCCAGTTGAGGCGGTACGATACCATAGCCACCTTCGCGTACTTGCTCAAGCGCATCTGCTATTTTATCGTATTCGCGTTTAGCTGCCACACTTTCTTTGAGTATTTGCAGTAGATCTGCCTGATCTTCAATTTCAACGCCACAGATTTCCGAGAGGATTTGCTCATAGAGAGTTTCAGGTGCCTGGATGTCGATCACAGCTTTACCTGTACCTAAATCCATTTCTTTGAGCATAATATTCTCTACAATATCCTTGGTGCTTAATGTTTCCACCATACCATCCACATCACGTAAGCGGGTTACATCAACCACACTTTCACGGATAATATCGTTGAAACTGTTGCGCAACCAGTGATCATCCTCTAGCACTTCAACCCAGCTGGGTAAGTTGATATTAACTTCGCGTACCGGGAACTCATAGAGAACTTCCTGGAAAACGACATTAACATCTTCTTCCACTAATTGCTGTGCATTAAAGGGTATTACTGGCACATCATGGGTTTCTGCCAGTTGTTCTTTCAGCGTTAATGCTTCCTGCGAATAGGGGCGAGCAGAGTTTAACAAGATGACAAAGGGTTTGCCTAACTCCTTAAGTTCAGCGATAACACGTTGCTCGGCATCAAGGTAATCAGCACGTGGGATATCGGCAATGGAGCCATCTGTAGTTACCACAATACCAATGGTGGAGTGGTCAGCAATAACTTTTCTGGTCCCCACTTCTGCGGCCTCTTCGAAGGGAATGTCATAATCGAACCATGGGGTTGTTACCATTCTGGGGGCGCCTTCATCATCATAGCCCACTGCACCAGGCACGGTATATCCAACACAGTCCACTAGCCTGACCCTCATGGAAATGTTCTCGCGAACCTTAATCTCAATGGCCTCGTCTGGAATAAACTTGGGCTCTGTGGTCATAATAGTCCGTCCCGCACTGCTCTGCGGCAACTCATCACGGGCCCTTTCTTGGTCTACCGGGTCGGCAATATTGGGAATGACGACAAGTTCCATAAACTTCTTTATAAAAGTTGACTTGCCGGTCCGGACCGGTCCGACAACGCCGAGGTAAATATCACCGCCGGTTCTTTCAACGATGTGTTGAATCAAATCAAATTTAACCAAATTTCTCCCTCCTTTTTTCACGCCTACGTAAAGGTGATATAAAGACGATATCCCTCCCCTGCAAAAACTTTTTAAAGTGATAAATAGTTATCACAACAGTATAACAAAGACAGGTTAACATTATATTTATATGAGGACGTGCCACGATTATTACTTTTGCGCAGGGAAATTGAGGTAAATAATAAAAAAAACACACCTTTACGGAGTGTTTTTACTGTTATTAATTATTTCGCTTGCATTTAGCAAGCGGCTAAGGTAAACAGTATTGAAAGGCGCGGGTAGGAAACTGAATAAGTGCGCCTTTCTTATACTGTTATTAATTATTTCGCTTGCAATTAGCAAGC
>JANKMV010000476.1 GCA_024650095.1 Bacillota bacterium
TACCCATTGTGCGGTACAACATAACCTGTTTCTCCTTTTACAATAAAATAGTAAAAATCCTACCGGCAGGTAGCTGGGAGGATTTACGTTATTCTTCGCTTGTTTGAAATTGGACATCACAGAGACTGCGATATAAACCATCTTGCTGATAAAGATCATCATGCGTTCCTCGTTCCACAATCTGCCCCTCTTTAAGCACCAGAATTTGATCCGCTCTTTTGACGGTGGACAAACGATGAGCAATGACAATGATAGTGCGACTGCCAGCAAGTTCTTGAATGGCCTGTTGAATATTTGCTTCTGTTTCCACATCGACTGCGGCAGTTGCTTCGTCTAAAATGAGAATCGGTGTGTTACGTAAGACGGCGCGCGCAATGGACAAACGTTGTTTTTGACCACCCGAGAGCTTGATACCTCTTTCGCCAATGTAGGTATCGTACCCGTCGGGTAAATCTTTAATAAATTCATGGGCTTTAGCAATCTTGGCTGCGATGATGATTTCTTCAAGGGAGCAAGCTTTACTGCCATAGGCAATATTCTCGGCAATGCTACCATTAAATAAAAAGATATCCTGTAGAACAATGCTAATTTGGTTGCGTAAAGAGGCCATGGTAATATTTTTAAGATCGTAATCGTCAATAGAGACTGTACCTTGGACGGGGTCATAAAAACGAGCCAAGAGGCTAATGATAGTGGTCTTGCCAACCCCTGTAGGACCCACCAAGGCGATCATTTCGCCCGCTTGAGCCGTGAAGCTAATGTTTTCTAGCACTGGTGATCCTGCGAGATAGTGGAAAGAGACATCGTCGAAGGTAATTCTTCCTTGTGTTTGTTGGACTTCAATGGCGCCGGCTGCATCTTGAATGTCCGGTTCTGTATCAATGACTTCAAAGACTCTTTCTGCCCCCGCAATGGCCTGCTGTAAATCCTCCGTGACACGGGCTAGGGATGCGATGGGTTGATAAAAAAGTGTTAAGTACATCAAGAAACCAACAATATCGGCGACAGATAAACTGCCCTGCAGGGCAAGAAAGCCGCCAAAACCAACCACGATCACGGTGCCAAAGGCGCTAATCATCTCCACCGAGGGGTGAAAGATCGCGCTTAATTTCAAAGCATGAAGCATGGCGCGTGCATAGTTATAGGCTCTGTTTTCTACGCGAACCTTTTCTTTACTTTGCTGGTTAAAAACTTGAATTTCTCGCATGCCGGAGAGATTGTCCTGCAAAATAGCATTTAATTCAGCCAGCGTAATCTGTGCCGTACGGAAAAATGGTTGAACTTTTTTTGCGAAAAAGAAGCCACTATAGACGAGGAAGGGTACGGGAATTAACGTCAGTAAGGCCAAGGTGGGATTAATGACAAATAAAATAACTGTGACTCCACTTAGAATCAAAAGATTGGTAATTAAATCGGGTACGGCATGGGCAATGAGGACTTCAAATGTTGCAGTATCATTGGTGGTGCGCGACATTAATTGACCTGTTTGCTTATCATGATAGTAGCGCAGGGATAGCTTTTGTAAATGACTATACACAATAACTCTCATGTCAGCCACAAGCTTCCAGGCCGCCACGTGGCTAAAATAGCGATAGAAGAAGGTAAAGAGGGCACGAGCAACATAAACTGCAATTAAGATAAAGGCAAGTGTCTTAATCTCTTCCATTGCATTGGCTTGAGTTGTGAGTTGTGTTAGAATATCGGTCAATCTCATGATCAAAT
>JANKMV010000477.1 GCA_024650095.1 Bacillota bacterium
ATCTATGCGAGTTATTTTGAAGGTAAATATGGAGCTTACGAAATAATTGGCACTCGCCTAGTAGAATCAGCAAGATTAAGAGAAGAATATATTGATTTTTACGGTATAATAAAATTTACAAACACGACAAACGAAGTAATAATACCCGGCCAATCAATTCCCCGCGATATAGTTTTAGAACAAGAGACAGAAGTAGAGCTAAACGAAATTGTGCTAGAAGGAAGAACATATAGGGGAACCTATCCAGATTCGGAAGAACTTAGTTGGGTAGAGGAAAATCAAGAATGGAAAGAAAGTGCAAGCATGAATATAAGACCAGGTGCTACGGTTGAAGTGGTAGTTACCGCAGTAATAGAAAAAAGATTGATTGACTCTACATATTTGCGTGATAGAAATGAACAAGGTGAAAATGGTCTGAAATTTGAAAAGAAAATGGAAACTCTAAAATAAGTATTGTTTGAATGTTCCTAATCTACCGCCAGCACCGCAAGCAATACTCACAGTGTCTTATTTAAGGCGTTATTTCCGTCGCTCCTTAATGCTTGCGTAGGTTTGGGATTCTACTTATAATGACTATGAAGGCGGATACCTTTTAGTAGATGGTGATCCCTGGGAAGATTTCCCCGCAGGCTTTCCTATTGTCGGTGGTTATATGGACATGGCTTTAGGTGGTGGAGGTCCTGATGAGTTTTCAGATTCCCATAGAATACTAATATTTACTAGCGGTGGTGATGATAGTGAAATCGCTAATTGGTTCCGCCAAGAAGCAGAAGCTGCCGGCTGGGAAGTGACCGATTTTGAAACCAGCGAACAGTATGGCAGCACTAGGTTCCGTGTTTCTAACGATGACTGGTATGGTGACTTTGTTGTTGAATGTAAAGAAGCCGCCTTGGAAGGCTATGACGGTTCCATGGATCGCAGCGAATCTGTTTTTGATGAAGCTGCTTTTTCAGGTGCGTTATATCCCCAAAACTAACATCTTAGTTGCAGGCTTTTTTAAAAAAAATTGGGCATATTTCGATAGCTCCTATTTCTAAATACAAAACTATTCTCATGCTTTACCAGTTTTAGAGAAAAAGATAAGAGGGAGATATCTAATGAGAAAAAGTTTTTCTTTGTTGTTGATCCTGATTTTGGTGGTTACTGTCATTTCATTTGCTTCTGCACAGGTAGATCCGGCGGATTGTACGTTGATTTCAAATTCTCCCACTAAAAGAGGAGGCAGTTTGAACTAAGCATAAGAAATAATGGCAATGAATCAATAACGATAACAGGACCGATAGGTATAAAGTTTAATGAAGGGGAACTCAAAGAATTAACATCGGATGAATTAAGGATTGGTGAAGGTCTGCAAATTCCTGCAGGAAAAGAAGAAATAATAGCAGAAATAGCAGGCTCTCGTACACACGATTTCGTTGTCCGGCTGGGATACTGATAGCACTGCCCCCTATAAGCTGACCTGGAGCCATACTGACGGAATGCATGAAATATTTGTGGAAGCACAACACCCGGGCGATTCTGAACAAGTCTCCATTGTACCGTCGAGCCAGGATCCCTTTCATTTAACTTTTTAAGCAATTGTCTCAACACAAAATAGGCAAGTCCACGCTGTTAAAAATGAAGATTCCGGCAAATATGAGGATGTACTTCAATACCCGACTGCAACGATTACATTTACATCAGATGGAGATATAGATGCTACAATTAATTATCGCCGTC
>JANKMV010000478.1 GCA_024650095.1 Bacillota bacterium
GACCGGAGTTATTATGTTTCAAAAAACTATATCACTTACAATTAGTAAGCGGCGAGTGTAACCAGCACAAACGCGCAATGAGGGGCCCGAATGAGGGCGCTTTTCTTATGAATTAGTTTGCCTGGGCCAATATCTTATTAATATCGTCACTAAGGTATTCTTGTAAGGAAATATAGTTTATGCGACCTCCAATCTTTAGCGTTTCCATGACATCTAAGATGGCCTTAGTCGTATCCAAGGATGTTAGACAGGGTGTATTTAATTCAACGGCTGCTCGGCGAATGCGAAAACCGTCTCGTAAGGGTTTTTTACCTTTAGTTAGTGTGTTGACAACGACATCAATTTGACCACCGCGGATCATATTTACAACATGAGGGGAGCCCTCGGCGATTTTATTGACGCGGGTTACAGGGCAACCGGCTTGCTTTAAAGCGAGCGCTGTTCCAGCGGTAGCAAATAACTGAAAGCCTAGTTTTGCAAAGCGAAGGAGTAGTGGTATGGCTTCCTTTTTGTCTTTATCTGCGACGGTGGCCAGCAGGTTACCGGAATCGGGAAGGGACAGATTAGCTGCTTGTAACGCTTTAAAGAGAGCACGTGGCAGATCTTTATCAATACCCATTACTTCACCAGTAGATTTCATTTCCGGTCCTAGGGATGTTTCTAAATCAATAAGCTTGGAGAATGAAAACACGGGTGCTTTCACAGCGACAAATGGTTTACTTTGCATAAGTCCGCCTTTGTAACCTAATGAAGTGAGCGTTTGTCCAAGGGCACAGCGTGTTGCAATTTGGACCATGGGAATACCGGTCACCTTCGATAAAAAGGGCACGGTGCGGGAGGAGCGGGGATTGACTTCAATTACATAAATGTTGTCTTCATAAAGCACATATTGAATATTAATAATCCCTTTGACATGGAGGGCACGGGCGAGGCGTGTGGTGTAGTCCACCAACTGTTGTGAATGATGATCCGAGATAGACTGGGCAGGATAGACGGCAATACTGTCACCGGAGTGGACACCAGCCCGTTCAATATGCTCCATGATACCGGGAATGAGGACATCAACACCATCAGAGATGGCATCGACTTCAAGTTCTGTACCTAAAAAGTATTTATCTACAAGCACGGGATGATGGGGAGAAACGAGTACGGCCGTGTGCATATATTCCTCTAATTCCTGATCATTATAGACGATTTCCATGGCACGGCCACCTAAAACGTAGGAGGGGCGCACAACCACGGGATAACCGATTTTTTGTGCTACGGGAATGGCTTCGCTTGTAGATGTTACAGTATGACCAGGTGGCCGAGGGATATTGAGTTCCTGTAGCAAAGCTTCAAAGCGATCGCGATCTTCAGCACGGTCGATGTCTTCTACGGTGGTGCCAATAATATTGACTCCAGCATTAAATAAGGGTTCAGCTAAATTGATGGCTGTCTGGCCGCCAAATTGCACGATTACACCATCAGGTTTCTCTTTATCTACTATATTGAGTACATCTTCCACTTGTAGAGGTTCAAAATAAAGTCGATCCGAGGTATCAAAATCAGTGGAGACAGTTTCCGGGTTATTATTGATGATAATGGTCTCGAAGCCTTCCTCGCGTAATGCCCAGACAGAGTGAACGGAACAGTAATCAAATTCCACACCTTGTCCAATGCGAATGGGGCCAGATCCAAGTACCACCACTTTACGTTTAGCGGTGGGTGTGGCTTC
>JANKMV010000479.1 GCA_024650095.1 Bacillota bacterium
ATCGATGGCACCCATGAAGGAATAATGAAAACTTGCAATGCTACCAACAATTCCATCTTCTACTAATTCCCTCATGCGGTCAATCGGGAACACAACATTCAAATCTTGGTAAAATCCACTACGGTCAAAATTAACCGATACATGGCTCATAATCAGATTATTTGATTGAACATCTCCTGGAATAATACGATAGAAGTCTCCCTCATTAGAAGTGAATGGCCGATCATCAGCCATGTGTAGACCGGCTGTGGAAATAATCGCGACACGTCTTTCCTTAAGTACTGCTCCCTCAACCCAGGGCTGCGAAGCAAAAGTCGGACAAGATAAATTTTCAAGGAAATGTCGCTCTTCTAAATGAAGACTTGCTAATTTTACCATCCATAAACACCTCCGTTTTTATCCTGTAACGTAACATCATAGATACGACAACGGATGAATAAGATATACGTTTATTATAGATTCTTCCGTCCGAAAAAGCTGTAAAATAATTTACTAATTCCGACTTAGCCGGCATCAAACCATCTCACAAAAGGGCCTTTTCTTACCCCTCGGAAAGATCATCGGCAATAAGTATAGATAAGTAACTGAGGGTCCCCTACACAACGGAAATTTCATCAGTCGATTTTCCCACTGATCACATCAGCGAATTGTTCCAGCACAGAATCAGGTTCGGGAAGAATTAACCCAGCAACTTTTACAGAATCTTGTGGGATTAAATACAGTCGTACTTCATACTTTGTTTTTTCATCATCGGCTGCAATAACCAGCTCAACATTTCCATGAGGATATCCATCATCACGATACAACTCCAAATCCTGATAAGATTCTAGATAGATACCTTGCTCCTCTAAATCGTTCATGCGCTTTATCCAAATGAACTTGGCTTCCTCTTCCGTGTGCTCTTCCAGCCCAACATCCGTATATTCATCATAGAATGCCACAAATTCAGATGCTTTTTCATAATCTCCTGCAGCAACATAGTCAAAAAACTGATCCACGGAGCTCAACGAGCATCCGATTAAAGACACAGTAAAAATCAGAGCCCAAAGAATCAAACTGTAGCGCTTACGCATATCGATCCCCTTTCAGGATTATTGAAAACAACGACATCCCTATTTCATGAGGAAGAATAGAATTCTCTAAATAACAGATAACTATTTCATTCTGTTAGTTTGCATACTTTCCTGCAAATTTAATAAATGTTAGCAAAAAACATTAGGAGCCGCCATTTATGATATAACGTAAACAACATAAGCTATTAAGCTATTAAAGTGCTACATTAATTAAAAGAGCTATTGCAATAACGAGCACTCTCCACTCGTAATATTGCAACAGCTCTTCGTGTTTACTGCAGGTAATTAGTGTTCTTTTTTTGCCATGTAGGCACCCATATATATTAATAATCCTGCCATGAGTTCAAGGGGTAAGCCACCCGTACGGGGAAGCTCAGGTTCTTGTTCAGGTGGGCTAACTACTTGTGCTGCATCTACCGTTACGGTAGCAGTAGCAGTGTACTCACCGTCTTCTGTCGTAACAGTGATTACTGCTGTACCAGCATCTACGGGGGTAACAACTCCGTTTGCATCCACAGTGACAATTGTTTCATCACTGGAAGCCCAGAGCATATTTTTGTTTGTGGCATCCGCTGGGGTAATTACAGCTGTCAATTTGTCTGTGGAACCACCTGCCACAAGAGATAATATTTGTGCATCT
>JANKMV010000047.1 GCA_024650095.1 Bacillota bacterium
GTTATAACCAGTGCCAACATAAACTTGGGTGCCATATTCAGCACATCCGGATCGGATGTAAAAATGGAGTAGAGCTCTCTTGGGAAAAAGGCAAATAGGGTCATGAAAAACACGGCGGATACCGCACTGATTGCGGCGGCTATATTTACTGTTTGTTTCATCCTGTCGGTCTTGCCAGCCCCCATGTTTTGCGCAACCATCGTGGCAGTAGCCATCATGATGCCTGCGACAACTACCCATGGTATTTGCTCAATCCTTGTACCGGTACCGAAAGTCGCCGATGCTATCAAGCCGTATTGGTTAATAAATTTGTTTACAAACAGCATGGAAATGCTTATGGCGCTGTTTTGCATGGCAAAGGGCAGTGCTAGCTGCAAAAGCTTCATTAGGTAGATCTTATCGATATAAAAGCTACGCAACTTGAAATCAAAGCCGAAGGACTCCCTGTTTCTATAGAGGAATCGGATCGATATCACCAAGGATATAGCCTGGCCAATCACGGTAGCGATTGCAGCACCAGCAACACCCCAGCCAAAAACAGCAACAAAGAGAATATTCAAGATTAGATTTGATACGGCGGCAATCGCCACAAAAATGAGCGGATGTTTGGAATCTCCCATGCCGCGCAGGATGGAGGAGACTAGATTGTAGCCGAAGGTAAATACAGTACCGATGAAAACGATCGTTAGATAAATTACCGCTTCTCCAAAGGCCTCTTGGGGCGTGCTGAGAAGCCGCAGGATCGGCTTTGTAATCGCTAATCCAAGGACGGTAACGAACAGTGCGACGATGAAAACGGTACCCCCTATGGTGCCGATGGTCTTTTGCAGTTCATCCCGGCGACCCGCCCCTACGAGCTGAGAGATGATGATTTGGCCGCCGTTTGTAAAACCCATACATAGGGCGGTCGTCAGCCAGATAAACTGAGACGATATGCTGACGGCACTGAGACCGGTACTTCCTACGTAGCGGCCGACAATCATCATGTCCGCCATACTGTAGGCCGTCTGCAAAAGTGTTGCCAGCATAAAAGGAAACGCAAACGTCAACAGCTTTTTCGCAACGCTTCCTGTGGTCAGGTCGTTTATTATTTCTTTCGCCATATGGCTCCTCCGGCGTAATGATGCCAATGTTATTCAGTTCTTATTCTTTACGCTACCCTATCTTACAATCTTCAATAATTACGGGGGGAAGGGGACTGTACTGTGGGCACTGGGGTTGGGTGCTGCGAATTATCAAATGGACGACTAAGGGGTGTAGCCCACGCGTAGTTCTGGTGCTACATCATAAATATTCTCCATAGCATTGCGAATATATTTCATACGATTAAAATTGCCTTTTTTTACGCACCAGGTAAACTCATATCCCATGTAAGCATAGGCAGATGCGCGATATAATTGTTCCGGCGAACTTTGATTGCGTATTTCTCCCGCTTGCTGTGCTTTTTCAATTAAAATAACAGCAATTTTTGTTAAATCTTCTCTAAAATCATAACTTCCTCGATTCTCTTTTAAGTTAATGATCATTGTCTGGCTATCCAGATCAGGCCCTATTTCTTCTGATTTATGAATTAAGGTTTCAAATAATTTCATGAGTTGTTCCCAATAGTTATTCGCTGAGAGGATTTCTGCCATCTCATTGACGAGGCTTTCAGTAGCCGGATCGTAAAATCCTATAATAATATCTTCCTTTGATTTGAGATGATAATAAAACGTAGTTTTTGTTATCTTACAAGCTCTGCAGATATCGTTAATGGATACTTGGTCATAGCCTTTTATTTTAAATAGTTCGTATGCCGTTGCTATGATACGGTTTTTTGTATCGTTCATAGAATATCTCCCCATCCGTAAAGTTAGATCCTAAATTCAACTACCCTTATCATAGTAAAAAAGCTGGAAAAAAGCAAACTAAAGGTTGACATATTATTACCCCCGTAATATTATAGTATTACCGCGGTAAGGTTGTGATTAAAATAACAGATGTTATGCAGAGAGGAGATCTTATGAAACTTTTCGAAAAAACACACATTGGCGCCATGAAGCTAAAGAACAGAATCGTGATGGGACCGATGGGCACTACCGGTGAAGCTGATGGCTCCTATTGTACAGAAGGTATTCGTTATTTTGAAGAACGTGCAAAAGGTGGAACCGGGTTAATTATAACAGGTGCGAACGTAGTAACCACAAAATATGAACCCCGCCCTTGTACTGAATTAAGTAATTTCCATCATGTTGAACGTCTTAATATGCTAATTGAGCGGTGTCATCATTATGGATCGAAGGTCTGTGTCCAGGTATCTCCAGGATTAGGTCGACAACAATTCACGGACCCATTTACTCCGCCTTTTGCGGCAAGTGAGTGTACTTCTTTCTGGTTCCCCGACTTAAAGTGCAAACCACTTAGCAAAGACGATATCGCCTATATTGTCGATAAGGTCGGTTTTTCAGCCAGCCTGGCTAAGGCTGCAGGTGCTGACGCTGTTGAGCTGCACGCCTATGGCGGATACCTGCTTGATCAATTTCATTCTACGATGTGGAACTTCCGTACTGATGAATATGGTGGCGAGTTGAAAAACCGCATGCGATTCACACTGGAATGTATTGAATCGATCAGAAAATACTGTGGAGCTAAATTTCCGGTGCTTGTTAAATTTACACCCTATCATGGTGTTAAAGGCGGGCGTGAACTCGTTGAAGGACTCGAGATGGCAAAAATTTTGGCAGAGGCAGGCGTTGATGCACTTCATGTGGATGTAGGATGTTATGAAGCATGGTACAAAGCGATCAGCACAGTTTACGGCGCCGAAGAACATCAATTGAATGTTGTAGCAGAAGTTAAAAAAGTTGTAAGCGTTCCGGTCCTTGGTCAAGGCAAGCTGTTTGACCCCGAAAAAGCAGAGCAGGCAGTAGCAGCAGGAAAAACTGATTATGTTGTTTTAGGTCACCAAATGTTGGCCGATCCACACTGGGTCAATAAGGTTAAAGTTGGAAACACAATGGATATTGTGCCCTGTATCGGATGTAATGAATGTTTATTTGCAGGATTTTCCGGCAAACATTACTATTGTGCCGTCAACCCGCTATGTTACGCAGAAAACGACTACCAGCTGCCTCCAGTGGATGGTACCGACAGGTCGGTTTTGGTTATTGGTGGTGGACCCGGTGGTATGTCTGCAGCCATAGCAGCAGCAAAACGTGGTTTCAATGTTGAATTGTGGGAGAAAGCTTCACGCTTAGGCGGCAATTTATGGCCAGCTGGACTCCCCTCTTTTAAAAAGGATGTATTACGATTAATTTCATATATGGAAAGACAGGTTATAAAGCTTGGCGTAACAGTAAAACTATCTACGGAAGCAACAGCAGAGAAAGTACTCTCTGGCAACTTTGACAACGTTATTCTTGCTACCGGATCTCGTCCTTTGCTGCCTCCGATTGAAGGAATTGAACACGCTGCTTCTGCGAATGATTATTTAACCGGTGACAAGTTAGCTCAGACTGAGGTTGTTGTCATTGGTGGTGGCCTTGTGGGTTGTGAAGCAGCCCTTCATTTGCAAGAAACTGCAAGTAAAGTTACCATTATTGAAATGCTTCCTGGCATTTTAATGACTGCTGATCATAGCCTAAACAATGATCAAGCATTACGCGATTTAATTGCAGAAAAGGAAATCGCCATTGAATGTGAGGCAAAAGTAACAAAAATAACGAATGAAAGCGTGACGTTTACGCGCAATGGTGAAGAAAAAACGATTTACTGTGATACCGTTGCCATTGCAGCGGGGTATCTGCCGAATAACCAACTCGAAATAGAATTAGATGACAAAGTGAATCTTACTGTAATTGGAGATGCTGAAGCACCCAGAAAGATATTAACAGCAATCCACGAAGGGTACCATACGATTAGGGTCATGTAGTTTTACTCTCCTGTTAATAGCACCCATACTTGTTACAATTGTCACAATGTTAGTAGTAGTGAACAAGCAATGTATTGAAAAAAATGGGAGGAAAATAATATGAAAACTGCAATAATAACCGGCGGGGCACGCGGACTTGGGGAAGGTATGGTCTTAAAATTGGCGGAAATGGGCTATAATGTTGTCGTTAACTACGTCAGTGACAACAGTAAAGAATTATCCGACAGGCTTATTGAACGCATCAAGGTTGAATACGGCGTGAATGGGCTTGCTGTTCAGGCGGATGTCTCTGACTACAGCCAATGTAAGAAAATTGTAGATAAGGCTGCTGAAAAGTTTGGCCAGCAAATCGATGTGTTAGTCAATAATGCCGGAATAACCAACAACTTAAGTTTTCTTACCATCACACCCGAACAATATAGTCGCGTAATTCAAGTAAATCTTTTAAGCTATATGCACATGTGCCATCTGGTTCTTCCCTTTATGGCTGAAGCCAAACAAGGTTCCATTATCAACATCTCCTCAATCGGTGGATTAATGGGAGTGTCTGAACAAGGTGACTATTGTGCAAGCAAAGCCGGTGTCATTGGCCTAACTCGTGGACTCGCAGTTGAATTTGGCAAAAGCGGTATTCGTATCAATGCCATCGCACCCGGTATGATTTGGACAGACATGCTGCGAGGTGTTGATCAAATAGCCGTAGAACATCTGAAGCAATCAATACCACAAGGGAAAATCGGTGATGTTGAAGATATCGCCGGTGCCATGGCCTACCTCATTGATGCTAGTTATATGACGGGTCAAACCGTATCACCCAATGGCGGAATCGTAATGCCATAAGCTTTTCTCACATGAGATCTATAAAAAGGCTTCCCTTTGCGGAAGCCTTTTTCCTACCCTTGTAAAGACAATAACTTTACATGGATTTCCACCTGCAATATGATAAGGTACCCATTATATTGAACGGATAGGTAGTGCAAAGTCATTTCGATGGAATAGCACTCACTCTATAATAAAAATGACTATATTCTAGGTCTTTTGTGTCCTAGGCAGCTGCCCATTTTGATGTAGGTATCAGCGAACTGCTGGTTTGTTTATTTAATAAAACGTTTATGAATTAAGAGCAAGGGTAGTGGGAAAATGAGGATGGCAAAGCATAGTAACCACAGGATATGGCCAAACAATGCCGGGGATATCAGCCCTAGGACTAGGCTGCGGAGGACGGTCACAACATGGTAGAGCGGTAAAAACCACGCGACGGTTTGAACAATGTCCGGCAGTGCTTCAATCGGAAAAAAGACGCCGGAAAAAAGATACATCGGCGTGATGATCAGGGTGAAGAAATAGGAGAAGGAATCAATTTTGGCCACGAGTCCTGTCCAAATCATCCCTAACTCTGAAAAAATAATGCCGCAAAGAAGTAAGACAAAAGGGACCAACAACGCATAAAACGATGTCACCAGGCCTAGTCCGGTTATCACGAGCAGAATCACACTGCCGTAGAGGACACTTTTTAAGGTTCCGGTAAACAATTCTCCCGCGATCACTTCGTGCAGGTTGATGGGGGTTACTACAATGGCATGATAAATCTTTTCCATCTTCATGCGCACAAAAGAATCGTAGGTACATTCAGAAGAAGCGGCCCACATGGCCGAGGAGGCAATCATCCCCGGGGCAATAAACTGCACATAGGAAATACCGTTAATACTACCAACAAAGGCGCCTAACCCCATGCCCATGGCAGCTAAATAAAGCAATGGTTCAAAAAAATTAAAGGCAATATTAGCCTTATAGGTTTTCTTAAAGACAGCCATATTACGAGCAAAGACTCGCCAGGCATAGCGATTGAGGGATAAGAAGGCTTGAAAATAATTATGCACCGCCAAAACGCCTCCCCGTCAGTTTTAGAAAGACATCTTCTAGGTTAGCCGGGCGCTGAGTCAAGGTCTCTACCTTGCTATGTTCCTGTACTTTGGCCAGCACCGTTGTGATATTGTAGCCGGGATGCAGATAGAGCGTTTCACCGATCACCATGTAGCCGTTCAACAAGGCCTGGACAGTCTGTAAGAGTGAGTCATGTTCTCTTTGTGGCAGCGTCGCTTCAATAACGGTCGCGCCAACATGCTGTGTGATTAGCGCAGCCGGTTGTCCCTCTTCCAGGATCCGCCCCTCATCCAGCACGACAATGCGGTCGCAAAGTTGACTGGCTTCTTCTAAATAATGAGTGGTTAACAGGAGGGTGAGCCCGGTTTTCTTCAACTGTTTTAAATGCTGCCAAATATAATGGCGAGCTTCAGGGTCTAATCCCGTCGTAGGCTCATCGAGAATGAGAATGTCCGGTTCGTTCATCATGGCGCGGGCGATGGTGAGGCGGCGCTTCATGCCGCCAGATAACGCTTCCACATCCACGTGCTGTTTGGCAGTCAGTTCGAAAAACTCCAGTTGGGCTAGTGCGCGCTTGGTCGCTGTTTGGCGGTCTATACCAAAGTAGGAGGCATAGATCAAGAGGTTCTCCAGTACAGTCAACTCTTCGTCTAAATTGTTTTCCTGGGGTACGACGCCTAAACGGGCTTTGATTGCACGGGCTTGCTTTCGTACATCCATATCTAAAACGTAAAGTTCGCCCCCTTCAATGGGCAAAAAACAGTAGATCATCGCAACTGTTGTGGTTTTACCAGCTCCATTGGGTCCTAGCATACCGAAGTATTCACCACGTGCAATTTGTAGGTTAATTCCAGCGACAGCTTGTACTTCGGCATAACGCTTTTGCAATGACAGAGCTTCTATGGCTAGCTCCAATTTGACTCCCCCTCTTTTTTGGGTGTAAAGATTATAAGCCTTCTTCTTCGGCTGCGATCTTTAGTCGATTATCGTATGTTAAGAGAGTGAGTTCCGGTAGTTGTTTTTGCAGTGTTAACGCGCAGGTTAAGTGCCAAAGATCAGCACCTCGCAGAGGCCATCTCGTTGCTAGATTCTGCATGATATTGATTTCCGGTTGTAAAATTAAGTTCCGCCAGGGTCCATTTGCCAATGTGTCAAACGCTGCCGTAACAAAAACATCGCGTATTTGTTTATCCCGTTGTAATCGGGCTATTACGGCGCAGATTTCACTGTAGGCTAATGAAGAAATAACATGAAAACCTGTTACGCTTGCTTTATTTTGTGCTTCTTCACTATGAATGTCTTTAAAGAGGCACGAGAGAACAGCTGAAGCGTCCCAATATATGACATTATCCACGATTGCGGTCCTCCTGAAGAATCGTTTGAATATCTGCCTGGACAGGCAGCGGAGGCGGTAGGTGGGTTGTTTCTTTTACATGAGAAAGGACGCCTGCTTGTTCTAAAGCCGCTATGCGGTGGTACAGCGGCAATTCTTCATTTTCCAAACGGGTCAGTTTTGCTATCGGTTTTCCATGGTCAGTAATAATGATATTTGACCCATCTTGGACTTTTTTTAGCAGGTTGCTTAACTGTGCTTTCGCTTCGCGAATGCCTATATACATTAGCAACACCATCTTTCAATTTGTGGTTATAATTTTATTGTAACTACAGTGACCATATTTGTCAATATGAATGATGTTCTATAATAACAATGATCCTTTTTGAAGACTACTGTTTGTCTAGAATGTAAAGACTGCTTGGGCAATACCGACAAAGCTTTACGGATGCTTGTTGAGGATAGCCTCAATATACTCCTCCGTAGCAGGGACAATTATTCTCTGCACCGCTTTGTATACATCCAAATCAAGGTTGACCATTAATTCAAAAGCACGGTATTTTCAAAGCATTGCTTAATCTGCTTTGTCACGCTCTACATTGTAATGTGTTCTTGTAAAGACAACGCCACTGCGGCCTCAGCATGTATCTGTGTTGTATCAAAAATTGGCACGAGGCTATCCTTTTGACTAATCAACAGTGGAATTTCTGTACACCCCAAAACAACACCTTCGGCTCCGCGGCTGTGCAGGTGTTCAATTATGATTTGAAATGCTTCCCGTGACGATTGCAGAATCTTACCTTGCACTAATTCTTGGAAAATTACGGCATGAATCACTTCGCGTTCTTTCTGATCGGGTATAATCACTTCAATGCCATGCTTTTGGGCCAAACGTGCTTTATAGAAATCTTCTTCCATGGTGTACTTTGTTCCCAGCAGCGCCACTTTTTGCAACCCATTTTTCCGTATTTCCCCCGCGGCTGCGTCTGCAATATGTAGTAAAGGAATGCCGGTCTGCCTAACCAACGCATCCGCCATTTTATGCATCGTATTGGCACAAATGACTACGAAATCTGCGCCACCGTTTTTCAGACGCTGTCCGATGTCAATCATTATATCCGTAAGCTTATCCCACTCGCCTTGCTCCTGAAGTTTCTCAATTTCGGCAAAATCAAAGGAATACATGATAATTTTTGCTGAATGGGTACTGCCTAAGTGAGCCCTGACAAGTTCGTTGATGATGCGATAATACACAGCGGATGCTTCCCAGCTCATGCCGCCAATCAAGCCAATAGTTTTCATAATCATCTCTCCTCTGATTCCAAGCCTTTCCCCACCAAATACCAAGCCGAGCAGGTTGAATCATGGATCAGTTTAATATTACCTTAACTGAAGAACAGTTGCACGAATTTTTTCCAGTAACGCCCTCTTGAGATTTTCCCTTTGCTGCATAAGTCGATACGAGCTTTAACAAAAAAGCTCGTTACTGCCTTTGTAGATTTTTACTGTAGACGTATTTGGTTGGTTAATTAAAACTAAACAATTTCCAAAAACTTAACTCTGCAGGTTTTGATGCCACAGTTTTTTCCGCTGCAGGAAGATTAATGGAAGCTGTCTTTAACACGAACTGAACAGCCGAAACATTCGTGTTTTTTTCAGAAACAAATGATATTACCTCATCATCACTGCCAGAAATACTATCAAGCATTTCGTTAATTTCATTACTAACTTCCATCTCCATCCCCGATGTTTCATTTCTTAGTCTTTTTGTTCCGGCCCGATAAGAAGCAAGACCATCCCTAATATTAATAATTGCCTTATTTAGCTCTGCTCCAGCATTATAGAGCTCACTTGCCGATGATGCTATTACTGAAGACGAAGCTTTAAGTTCTGCTGTACCATTTGCCAAATCTTTTGCGCCAAAAATAAGCTGTTCCACACCATCCGTATACCCCTGTACTCCCTGAGTAAATTGCACAGCACCATCAAGCTGGTTTTTAACTTCAGTAAGAGCAGGACTGTTTGACAATACAGTACTATAATTCTCCGGTGTGAGAACAGGTAAATCTAATCCCATCTCACCAAGCTGAGCATTAACCGAATCGAAAGTAGCTTGCTGTATTGCCAATGCACCATTCACTAAAGACTCGTTCTGCATTGCCAAATCCGATAAACCACCATGCAAGGCCGTTGCTCCTGTATTCAACTGGTCTGTACCCTCTGTTAGCTGTCCCAAACCGTCTTTAAAAGCTTTTTGTCCATCAATATATTTTTGCATTCCACTTGATAACTGATTCAAGCCGGATAATAATTCGGCAGCACCGTTATCAAGTTTCTTAATCGCCTCAGCAAGTTCGAAGAGTTGCCCCGTAAATTCATCACTGTTAACTTCTATTCCCAGGGATAGTTTGATACCGTTTATTGTTATTGCTTCCATTTCAAAATCATGAACATCTGCTGTCACCATAATGTCTGTGCCATTGCCTGGTAAAACAGTGTAAGCAAGCTGCTTGCTGCTTCCTGCCTCAGCAATAGTGGCATCAGTGGTTTTGATATTGGAGCATAACTCATTATCAAGAGAGAGTGCAATTTGTAAGGCATAGTTATTGTAAAAAGAGCTGTTGATATTGTCGTTCTCTTTTACTGACATAGTTATTTTTAGCTTACCGTTTTTCCCGGCAAGCTCCGCAGCCGATATTTCTTTATCATCCAAATAGTACTTTAGCGCAATATCCCAAGGTATCTCTCTATTATCAAGGGTTCCCTGATAGTAGAATTGATCAGCTGTGGTGTTTGTGGTGATTTGTTCCCCATTCTGACTAAGCTCTTCAGCTGTTGTCATGTTGCGTATCTCAGTATAACGGCCATAATCGGTAATTGCACCGCCATTAAAGATATTCACGACATAAAGGTCGTTCACACTCCCATCTGAGTTAAGGATACCGTAGATAACTTCTTTTTTTGCTGAAGGAACACCTTCGGCTGCTGCTAAGGCGCCAGATGTAAGTAACAACGTACATATCAATAAATTGGCTACTATCTTTTTCACTGCAGTCACACTCCTATCTCTGATGGAATTTGTTATTCATGGTAGTCTTTTGGATAATATTATCAAACAACACTAACAAGGCTGGCAGTACACTCGTCACCATAGTAAGTGACAGCAGCGTTCCTCTGCCAAGTAATGTTCCAAGTTCACTGATAATCGGGTTACTTGTCGTAAAAGCCAATGCAAATCCTGCTGTCGCCAGAATGCTTGCAGAGATAAGAATTGCTACTAAATTATCTCCAATTGTTACCCGCATAGCCTCTTTTTTAGGCATTGTTTTTCTGTTGCCCAGATAAGCATTGGTCAGTAATATTGCATAGTCCACTGTTGCCCCAAGCTGCACCGTACTTAGGATTAAGTACCCAATAAAACTTAAGGGCTGCCCCGTGAAGTAGGGAAAAGAAAGATTGATCCATATTGCCGTTTGAATAGAAAACAGTAAAAATATTGGCAAGCTCAGCGAACGAAATGTAATAAGTAATACTAAAAACATCCC
>JANKMV010000480.1 GCA_024650095.1 Bacillota bacterium
CTAACAGATTATATCATACTCGCGCAGAAAGGGTCAATTTACCATTGGCGGACAAGCGCTTTCAATACTGGTTACTTAGAAACTTGCTATACCCTATTTGAACGACTTCTAAGGAATGCGGAACGGTCAAGACCGTTCCCTACATTCGGTTACGTGAAATAATTCCTTGCATATAGACAAAAGAGCGGCGCGTGACCGCTCTTTTGTCTATATGCAAGCTTTCAGCTTGGAAATGAACTGTGTTAATTACGGCTTGTCGCCTGCGATTTAACTCTATCGTTGTCAGTTAAACAAGTCTGTGGTCAGATAGCGTTCGCCAGAATCAGGGGCAATGACAACCACACGTTTACCAGGCCCGAGCTTTCTTGCAACCTGCAGCGCGGCAAAAACGGCGGCACCACTAGATATTCCCACCAGCAGGCCTTCTTCTGCAGCCAGTTGCCTTGTGGTTTCTGTGGCATCCTCATTGCTGACCAGTAGCACTTCATCTATGACATCACGGTTGAGAACAGACGGAATAAAGCCAGCGCCAATACCTTGGATTTTATGCGGTCCAGGCTGTCCTCCGGAAAGAACAGGTGAATTTGTCGGCTCCACAGCATACACCTTTACCCCGGGTTTTTCCTGCTTTATAATTTCACCCACGCCAGTAATGGTACCCCCTGTACCTACTCCAGCAACAAAGGCATCTAGTTCACCATCTGTCTGCTCTAAAATTTCCCGTGCCGTGGTGACGCGATGAACCTCTGGATTAGCCGGATTGGCAAACTGCTGCGGTACAAAGTATTCAGGATGCTCTTGGAGCATTCTATCCACTTCATCGAGGGTTCCCTTCATTCCTTTAGCTCCTGGCGTCAGAATATATTCAGCACCGTAGGCATGCAAAAGATTACGTCGTTCCATAGACATTGTATCTGGCATCACTAGAATAAGACGATACCCTCGTGCTGCGGCCAACATTGCCAGGCCGATGCCTGTATTGCCACTGGTGGGTTCAAGAATGGTCGCACCAGGCTTAAGTTTGCCTTCTCTTTCCGCCGTCAAAATCATATTCATGGCAATCCGATCCTTAACACTACCCCCAGGGTTAAATGACTCCAGCTTGACAACGACCTCAGCCAAGTTAGGTCCAGCCAGTTTCACAAGCCGCACCATGGGTGTTTGACCGATTAATTCGACAACGCTCTGCGCAATTTTCATCTGTATCCTCCTATCGCGTAATTTCAGCAAAAAGTCCATCCTTACAGACAGCAAGTACATCCGCAAACGTTTCAAACGTATAATGGGGAATTCCTTTTTTCACACAATGCTCCGCCAAAATTCCTTTAGCAAATACTACATCGGCAAAGGCACTCACACATTTATCCGAATGACCATCTCCGATATATATAATTTTTGTCCCTTTTTGTTTCACCTGCTGAGCGAAACTCAATTTACAGTTGCCACAGTCACCACAGTCTGCACTATGGTACGGGAATTGGGCTTGTAAGCTACAGTCCACAATACGTAATGTATTGGCCCGATACGGTACATCGATCTTAAATTTTTCGAAGATACGATCTATGTAGAAATCAAAGCCGTCACTAAGTACAGTCACGGCAATGTTTGCTTGTTGGCAATAATGTAAGAATGCAGGAAAATGGAGATCAACGTGAAACTGCTCGTCGACAAAACGGGTTAGCGTTTCCTTGGACACTTAAGTTAAAGCAAAA
>JANKMV010000481.1:0-392 GCA_024650095.1 Bacillota bacterium
GTGCGGAGATCTATCCCGTTATTTCTCCTTCTGTAGATGGGACAGATACCCGCTTTGGTGATGCGACAGAATGGAAAACAAGACTTGTGAAGACAACAGGCCATAAGCTCATTAACAGTATTTCAGGCGCTGAACCCATAGGACCTAGTAATGTACTCGATGCCTATATAATTGCACCATGTACGGGGAACACGTTGGCTAAATTGACGTATGGAATTACTGATACGGCAGTCCTAATGGGGGCAAAAGCACATCTTCGTAATCAAAAGCCTGTGATCATTGCCATATCCACCAATGACGGGCTGGGGTTTAATGCAAAGAACATCGGCACTCTGTTAACGACTAAATACGTATACATGGTACCCTTCGGGCAGGATAATCCTTTTTCAAAA
>JANKMV010000481.1:402-1709 GCA_024650095.1 Bacillota bacterium
AATTTAAACGTTAGAAGGTGGATTTGATGCACCTGCTAGTGCAGAAATACGGAGGTTCATCATTAGTAACTCCGGAACTCAGACAACAAGTGGTAACACATATTATGCAGGCACATAAAGAAAAAAAGAAAATTGTTGTTGTCGTCTCTGCCTTAGGACGTTGGGGGGATTCGTACGCAACGGACACAATCTTGGACTTTCTTCAACAAATATCCGCGACCCCTCCCCTTCGTGAAAAAGATTTACTTTTGGCTTGTGGTGAACAGATAGCAGCCGCTGTGCTGGCTGTCGAAGTGTCAGAGGCGGGGTACGCCGCAGTGGCGCTGACCGGATGGCAGGCAGGTATTATAACCGATGGCACATACGGTAATGCTGATATCATTAGAATTAAAAAAGAACGCATTTTGCGGCTCCTACACGATGGTAAAATCGTTATTGTTGCCGGATTTCAAGGAATAACTGAAGATGGTGAAATTACCACTCTCGGACGCGGTGGATCCGATACATCGGCTGTAGCACTCGCCGCAGCACTAGAGGCCCAGCGAGTGGAAATTTATTCTGATGTTGATGCTGTGATGACAGCCGATCCACGCTTGGTACCAGAGGCAAAGCCTATTCAAAACATTGGTTATCAAGAAGTCTTACAAATGGCTCGAGAAGGGGCAAAAGTAATACATCCTCGTGCTGTAGATATTGCTCTGCAATATAATATACCTCTACTATTACGAAAAACAGGCGCAGAAGAAATGGGCACACTCGTTACTCATCAAAGGGTTAGTGATGGCAGATCATTTATGGCAAAAGCAAAAGTGGTGACGGGGATCACAAATGTAAGCGGCTTAGCTCAAGTGCGTGTACTCCCCGATGCAAATGGTCAACAGCTAGAGGAGATTTTAGAAAAATTATGGGCTGCAGATATCAGTATCGACCTTATTAGCCTCTCACCTCAGGAGAAAATGTTTACTGTTTTTGCCGTGGAACAAGAGAAAGTAGAGAGTATTCTCTCATCCCTTGGCTATGAAGTGCAAGTGAAAAGAGGTTATGCAAAAATTACCGTTGTCGGCTCTGGTATGCGGGGTATACCCGGTGTAATGGCGCGCATTGTCACAGCATTAAATCGTGCACAAACGCCAATCCTACAAACGGCAGATTCTCACTTAAATATTTCTTGCTTAATCCCTGAAAGTAATGTGACTGCTGCTGTACGGGCATTACATCTGGAGTTCGGTTTACATGCGTAACGTTTGAAAATTCTTACTTGGTTTGATATAATAGCATAACATAACATTATGTAGAGGGTAAGAACA
>JANKMV010000482.1:0-1225 GCA_024650095.1 Bacillota bacterium
GTGTGTGCACTATATCCCATTGTGATGGCGGGGGAAATTATTGAGTATGAAATGTTTTCATTGTTGCCCAATCTTGCCGTTTCTTTTCGTGTAGATATCCTAAGTTTTTCGCTAGCCGTGTTGTCATCTTTTGTCTGGATGTTAGTAACAATTTATTCCCTAGACTACATGTGCTACGAGCACGCTTGTAATCGCTATTATCCAATTCTTATTGTAACGCTCGCAAGTTGTATGGGTATTTTTATGGCAGGTGATTTGTTTACACTGTTTATCTTCTTTGAATTAATGTCACTTATTTCCTACGTATTGGTGGTACACGAAGAAACAGCGGAAGCGCTTCGTGCAGGGTATAAATATCTGATAATGACCATTATCGGTGGCCTTGCCTTATTTTTTGGCATTATTTCTACCTTTGAACTTGCTGGATCTGTTTCGCTTGGTGGGACCACATTGATTTCTGAACCTACAAATCTCGCTTTTTTTGCCTATATCGCTTATCTCATCGGCTTTGGTATGAAGGCGGGTATGTTTCCGCTTCATGTTTGGTTACCCGATGCTCACCCTGTGGCACCATCCCCTGCCAGTGCACTGCTTTCAGGAATTATGTTAAAAACGGGTGCATATGGTTTATTACGGGTGATTTTTCATGTGTATGGTCTTTCGTTTATGCAAGAGACTGGCTGGACTAATATTCTTGCCGTGATCGCTATTATCACCATTTTGCTAGGTTCTGCTGTAGCCATCACACAGACGGATTTGAAGCGTCGTCTTGCCTACTCTAGTATTGGTCAGATGGGTTATATTCTCCTAGGTATGTCCATCTTAAACGAACGAGCTCTAGTTGGAGATATCTTTCATATCTTTAGTCACGCCTTTATGAAAAGTACACTTTTTTTGGCAGCGGGTGCCATCATCCTCAAAACGGGTAAACGCAACATAAAGGACTTGGGTGGCATAGGCAAAAAAATGCCATTTACAATGCTCTCGTTTACCATGGCGGCAGTTGCCATGATGGGGATACCACCCTTTAATGGATTTTTAAGTAAATGGACACTCTCCCTAGGAGCATTAGATGCTCATCAACCAATTTATGTTATGGTACTATTAATAAGTAGCTTGCTCAACGGTCTCTACTACCTGCCCATTATTATCTCGGCTTTCTTTGGGGCAGAGCCAGGACAAGAGCATGCTGTTATTAAAATTAATGAGGCACCGTATACGATGC
>JANKMV010000482.1:1235-1706 GCA_024650095.1 Bacillota bacterium
TAGCCTTTACTACACTATTATTCGGCTTATTGCCCACGAACTTGCCTTTTGATCTTTCGAAAATAGCCGCTGATTACTTGCTCAAAGGAGGTTTCTAAACGTTATGATTATTACAGCCGCACAGGAAGTTGCCACAACTGAAGTTATAACCTCATTTCTACCACTAGCTGCGGTTGTAATACCACTGCTTGGGTCGTTTGTGACCTACGTAGTGGGCCTGCAATCTGAAAAACTGCGCAACTTTTGTGCAGTCTTTACTTCATTGATTACAGTTATCATCGTTATGTCCATGTTTCCCTTGGTTCAGCATGGCACAGTACAGCTTCAGATTGCTAAGGTTCTGCAGCTAGGGATCTATTTTCGCGTAGATATGTTTGGTTTTGTCTTTGCGGCACTGATATCCATAATTTGGTTTTGGGCAACGCTTCATGCAACCGCCTATATGGAGCAAGAGCATGCGCAAAATCGTTT
>JANKMV010000483.1 GCA_024650095.1 Bacillota bacterium
TAACACTCATTGATTAGCTATCTGTAGTCAGATCGTCCATTCTCTATCTACAAAAGTTATTATACCTTCCTTGGAATAATATCAACATATTATATCAAAAGTCCAATATTCCCGAAAAATAAAAAAGAGGTATCGCATCGTCAGCGAAACCTCGAAAATAATCATATGGCGGAATAAATTTCCGTCACTCCGGTTTTGATTTTTTCAATTGTACCGTCTGCTATCAGTCTCTTAATGCCCCGAGAGTTATATTTAACAGCGACGAGTTTTCAATTGTGTTATCTATTACGGTAGCTTCTTAGTGACAACCGTGGAATTGTACCCTTCAATTAAACCAAACATATAGCTAAATTCGTTTTACAAAAAATTTTTCAATAAGACATATTGACAGAAAAAATTTAGCATGTTATTATTAGACCATAAGGTCTAGACCACTTGGTCTAGACCGGAAGATATAAACAGGAGTGGTCGCATGGTTAAGCAAGGATTTCGTAATTTATCGGTCGCTGAGCAAGAGCGTGTGTTAGAGGCAGCGCTAGATGAGTTTGCAGATAAAGAGTACGAGGCGGCTTCCCTTAATCGCATCATACAAAATGCAGGAATCTCAAAGGGTAGTATGTATCATTACTTCCAGAACAAAGAAGATTTGTATATGTATATACTCAGTACGGTCATGGAAGAGAAGAAGCAATTTTTAATGCACACCTTACCTACATTAGTGAAGCCAAATCATGAGCTTGGACTGTTTGAAACAATCTCATTGCAACTGGAAATTTCCATCACTTTTGCGAGAGCTAACCCCCGTTATCACATGATCAACACGCATTTGCAGAACATGCCTGATAGCGCATTAAAGCATAAGATTTGGGGGCACTTTGAAGAAGAATTTGACCGTATGGTTTATGCGATGGTAGAGAAAGCCATCGAGTGTGGTGAGCTAAGAGAGGACATGGATAAAAAATTCATTATGCGAGTGCTCCGGTTCATGCTACTAAAATTCACAGATTTCTATCCTGATTACCAGGAGCTTTTAAAGATGAGTGATGAAGTAATGCAAGGAGAAATGAAGTTGCTTATGAAGTTTTTAAAACATGGCCTACGAGGCCCAAAATAAGGAGGATGTATGATGAACTACTTTCAAGTGTTGTCTTTTATCTTTGGCGCGGTGTTGATTCTAACAAGGCCAGCTATGCATTTATTCCCCCAGAAGTGGAATGATTTCGAATTGAATACAGCATACACTGAAGAACAACCCAAGTGGGTGTGGTATGTAGCAGGCGTTGGCTTACTTTTAGTGGGTTTTACTTGGTATAAGCATTTTACTACCAATATTCCTTACTCCCTGGTCATGTCCATTTTCCTTTCTCTCACGATCGTTAAAACTTCCCAGGTTCTCTTTAACTACCAACAGTTCCGCAGTTTTGTCATCCGTGTTTTAACACAGGACAGGAAAACACTAGCAGCCATTAATGTCAGTGTTATGGTACTAGGTTTAGTCGTGGTATCCATGGGGGTATTCCTTTACTAGGAAGCAATCTAACGGAGCCATATCGTAAGCCGCCATGCGAATACATTACGATAATAATGTATTCGCATGGCATTTCTATGTATCTCCTATCAGGGGGTGCCGATAAGCCAGAATAGATGCTTAGCGGAGAAAGTCGCACGCGCTGATTATGTTATTGATAACAACGGCACACTTGA
>JANKMV010000484.1 GCA_024650095.1 Bacillota bacterium
GCATCCGTATCTTTATCTGAATCAAGGCTAACCTGCATGCCTTGTTCCGACATCCCCGCAACATCAAGGGCTGGTGTAAAGGTAGCTGCTGGGTGAGCAAACGTTACATTTTTCACCTTGTCTTTAAGTTGCTTACGTAGTTGGACCGCTTCTCTAATTCGCGTAGCAAAGTGCTCAGGATCAAAATCTACGTTGGTGAGCGTGGAGAAGATCGATTTGACGGTAAAATGGTTGACTTCATTACTTACATACCCTTTTTTTCTTGCCTCTACGGCATAAAGCGATAATCCCATGACAGCGTAATTCAGTAAATCCTGTAGTGCCGAGGTGTCCGGATCTTTGCCACAAACACCCTGTGTTGTACATGCAATTCCTTTTGCGGTTTGCTCACATTGATTGCAAAACATACTCATTATTATCAGCCTCCTGTGCAATATTTCTATTTCATTGTACCTTCTGGAAGAAGGAATAACTGTGATGTATGTCACTTGGACAAAACTTTTTTTCTAGCAAATTAAATTTGTACCATGCAATATACAAATGAAGCAGTTTTAAGGTGAAAAAAAACAACACTAGGGTTCTTTACCTGGTGTTGTAAGTTTAATTCCTATTCATTAATTTCCTGTAAGTAAACAACGACGAGTTGGTATTCCTCTTCCGTTAGAAGTTCGGGCGATTTATCAAGCATGCGATCCGCATGTTGACGCCACTCTTGGTCGTCTCGAAGTTTGCTCGACAGCCGATCTAATGTGTGGCATTCAATGCAGCGAGCATCTACAAGCTGTGCACCCGTAAGTGTCGGCTTATTGTCAGCGGGTGGGTTGTTTGCTGGCGTATTGCCATCTCCATTACAACCCGTTAGCCATACAACTGCGAGTAAGAGGAGGGAAAAAGTAAGTATGTATTTTTTCTTAACCATTGTATTTTTCACCTCCAGGCGATTCAGCAGGACGTGTTCCTTTTAGCATCCCTTATATAGTAGCTTTGGGGTACTGTATGTATGACACGTTGAACATTAGGACGTTATGATGTTACAGTATAAAAGATTTCGTCGGGTTTACGAAAATTCCTGCTTATTCGATTAAAAAAGAAAAATAGTAAATATTTGAAAAAAAATTAAATTATTTTGGATATGAAGAAGGAATTTGCCAATTAGTGTTGAAATTGTAGAACTGGGATCTAAAACACACACCGGTGTGGGGCCGGTAACTTAAAATTCGGAATGGGGTCTCCTATCCGACAAAGGCAAACTTGCTGAAAGGCAAGGACGCAAAACCATGGGTCTAAGGGCTATCGCCTATGACCGCCAGGTTGCCGAAGAGCAGGAGTTTTTTGTTTTCACAACTTCAGCTACGGCTGGAGTTTTTTTATTCGGCGTCGTAGGACCCCTCCAAAAAAATGGGGGAGAAGAAAATGAAAAAACGTTTTCCAAGAATTATTATCGTGGTATTGGTGGCATTACTATGTGCGAGCAGTGCATTTGCCATGCAATATTTGCCGCAAATGGCCGCTGAACAAGAAGCAGCAACAGCTAGTTATGCAGGAGCAAAGAAAATGTCTGCTGAAAAAAATGTGTTAGCGGATATTTCATTGCTTAGAGCAGAAAAAAGAGAAATAATAGCGATGATAAGAATGCTCAAGGCGGAAGGTAAAAAAGAGCATAAAGAAGAAAAACAGGAAGCAAAAAATGATCCAAGTCCAG
>JANKMV010000485.1 GCA_024650095.1 Bacillota bacterium
GCCTTGTCACGAATAAACTTTATTTTACTGCAAATACTTACAACATACATGCGATAGGAGGTACATAATGAACAATCATCAAGATGATACAAATGAGCACAAGAATAGTATGTTAACAAATCGTCAGGGACATCCCGTTACAAATAATCAAAGCATTAGAACTGTGGGCAATAGAGGACCTACGACATTAGCGAACTATGATTTCTTAGAGAAAATTACTCACTTTGATCGTGAAAGAATACCTGAACGTGTCGTTCATGCTCGTGGTGCTGGAGCTCATGGTTATTTTGAATCTTATGGCACTTTAGCTAGTGAACCGATATCAAAGTATACGCGAGCAAAAGTGTTTACAAATACTGAAAAACATACACCTTTGTTTGTACGTTTTTCTCCAGTTGTGCACGGCGGGCATTCCCCTGAAACACTTCGAGACCCTAGAGGATTTGCCGTAAAATTTTACACAGAGGATGGGAATTGGGATTTAGTCGGGAACAATCTAAAGATATTTTTTATTAGAGATCCATTAAAATTTCCAGACATGGTGCATTCCTTTAAGCCTGATCCAATTACGAACATACAAGATCCGGAACGGATGTTTGACTTCTTATGCCAAACACCAGAATCAATGCATATGGTTACGTTTTTGTTTTCTCCCTGGGGCATTCCTGCGAATTATCGTCATATGCAAGGATCAGGGGTTCATGCTTATCGATGGATAAATGAAGATGGGAACGCAGTTTTAGTTAAATATCACTGGGAGCCCAAACAAGGCATAAAGAATTTAACGCAAAAAGCAGCCGAGCAAATTCAAATGAAAAATTTTAACCACGCCACCCAAGACTTGCATGAGGCTATTGAATCAGGAGACTATCCAGAGTGGGAACTGTTTGTTCAAATCATGGAGGATAGCGAACATTTAGAATTAGATTTTGATCCACTCGATCCTACAAAACTCTGGTATAAAGATGATTATCCATGGCACAAAGTTGGCAGAATGGTATTAAACAAAAACCCTGAAAATTATTTTGCTGAAGTAGAACAAGCCGCATTTGGAACAGGGGTCCTAGTTGATGGACTTGATTTTTCAGATGATAAATTACTTCAAGGAAGAACCTTTGCTTACTCTGATACACAACGATACCGACTGGGTACAAACTATTTACAGCTTCCCATCAATAGACCCAAAAAACATGTCGCTACGAACCAAGAAGCGGGGCAAATGGATTTTAGAACAAACTTTGGTGAATATCATAATCCACATGTGAATTATGAACCATCTCTAATTGGAGGATTAAAAGAAGCGAATAATCCAGGCAACGAACATGAGCCTTATGTTGAAGGAAAGATTAAAAGGGAAGTAATTTCTCGTGAAAATAATTTTTCACAAGCGGGTAAAGCATATCGAAGATTTAGTGACTGGGAGCGGGATGAATTAATCTTAAACCTTGTTGATGCACTATCACAATGCAGAAAAAATATTCAGGACGAGATGATTAAAATGCTTGAAGAATGTGATAAAGACTATGGACGAAGAGTTGCCGAAGGACTTAACATGGCAAGGGAAAATGAACAAACAAAGATGGATGAAGCGGTTAAAGAAGCTAAAATACTGGGGCATCCTTCTGACCCATACTAATTTCCTTTACCTTTGCATTGGCCTGGCACGGCGATTAAGTTGTCCCAGATATGCACAAATCAGAT
>JANKMV010000486.1 GCA_024650095.1 Bacillota bacterium
CCCTATAGCTAGAGCAAACGCTATAAATTAATGTTTAAAAGAATAAAAATTTGACCTGCTTACGTACCAAGCAGGTCAAAGGATCGACATTAACGTGGTTCGACAATAAACTTAATTGCTGTCCGTACTTCTGAATTGATCATAATTTCAGCAAATGCAGGAATGGTGACCAAATCAATACCATTTGGAGCAACAAACCCGCGGCAAACAGCAATAGCCTTCACTGCTTGGTTCACGGCACCCGCTCCCACGGCTTGGATCTCAGCTTTTCCCTTTTCCCGTACAACAGCGGCTAGCGCACCGGCTACCGCCTTGGGGTTGGAATGTGCAGCAACTTTCAACACGTCCATAACAAAAATCCCCCTTACAAGATCAACTGGCGCAGCCTAATTAGTACAAATTCATGTTACAGAAAACAATACGTACGTTTTGTACGTATTTGTTCCTACTAACATTATTCTTTACTGTACCAAATAATTCCTGCTAGGGGATAAATTATTTATGCACGTCACCATATGCCCTGCGAGCAGCATCTTGTTCTGCTTCTTTCTTGGATCGCCCGCTACCCTCACCAACGACTTCTCCGTTGACGATAACCTGAGCATGGAATTCCTTGGCATGGTCAGGTCCTATCTCAGAAATAATTCTATAGCCTGGGGTAGTGGAAAGATTTGCTTGTGTATATTCCTGCAGCAGCGTTTTGTAATCAAGTAGCAAGCAACCATTTTGTAGGGCCGCAAACAACGGTGCAAATAGCTGCTGCACCGTAGCTTGTACTGTGGCAAAACCAAGATCAAGATAAAGTGCACCTAACACAGCTTCAAAAGCATCCGCCAACAAAGAAGGGCGCTCACGACCACCACTGGCTGCCTCACCTTTACCTAATCGTAAGTAGCTACCCAGTGCTAACCCTTCAGCTTGCCGAAATAATGTTTCTTCGCACACCAAACCAGCACGAAAGCGCGTCAATTTACCCTCGGGAACATTGGGAAATTGCTGATATATCTTTTCAGAAATAGCAAGCTCTAAAACAGCGTCGCCGAGAAATTCTAAACGTTCGTTATGTGCATGATTACCAAGGTTATGTTCATGCGCGTACGAAGAATGTGTAAGTGCTTGTTGGTAGAGCGCGTCCTGGTGGGGCGAAATATTCAATTGTTTAAATAATTCTTGCATATCTCTTTTTGCCATTTTCCTCACCGAGTAGCTTGGTCTTCAAGCTTTCTAAAGACTAAAGATGCGTTCGTACCCCCAAAGCCAAAGGAATTGGACATGGCCGTCTGCACGGGACGTTTAATGGCAAGATTGGGCACATAGTTTAGATCACATGCAGGATCTGGGTTTTCATAATTGATTGTGGGTGGAATCATGCCCCGTTCGATCGCTAGAGCACAGATAATGCCCTCTAAACCACCGGATGCCCCCAGCAAATGACCTGTCATTGATTTCGTGGAGCTAATAGCGAGTTCATAAGCATGGGCACCAAATACTTGCTTGATCGCCTGTGATTCCGTTTTATCGTTGAGTGGTGTAGATGTACCGTGAGCATTAATGTAATCTACATCATCAGGAGACAGACCAGCATCTTTAATGGCCATGGCCATGCAACGACGAGCGCCTGAACCATCAGGATCAGGGGCTGTGATATGGTATGCATCAGACGATAGACCATACCCTGCCACTTCTGCAT
>JANKMV010000487.1:0-309 GCA_024650095.1 Bacillota bacterium
TTTCATTTGTTCATTTGTGTAATCCTTTTACGTCAGTGATAAAGGAAACCCTTGCGTTTTAGTTTCCAATATGGGAGATTAAAACGCAAGCAAAGGATACCATAAAAGCCTCATTTTTTCAACTATTACAGTCTTTTCTCATGAAATAAGGACTTATGTTCGTCAATAAGCTTGTGCGTTCCTAGTGTAATAAATTGCTTATATCCTTATGGAGTAGCCGCAGTGATAATTGAAGATGAAATGCAGTATCATGGTCACTTAAATCAACCTGCAAAATCTTACTTATCTTTTGTAGGTGATAAATAATGG
>JANKMV010000487.1:319-1688 GCA_024650095.1 Bacillota bacterium
CTCCGGTGCATATGTAATTCTCTCGCAGTGGAGTAGAATTCTGCTGATCATATTGAATTAATAAAAACAATGCTGGAGGGACAAAATCATGGACATTTCCTTGTCCCTCCGAAATGTGATCTAATAGGTGTTGTAGCATGTAATTTGCATAGTAATAGATTGTTTTCACTTTGTTGGCGGTTACCAATTTCGATGGCTCGTTTAACTGTACCGCAAAAACAAAGATTAGCTTTAATGTCCAATTTAAATGAGATAATCTTACTTCTAGTTCTTCGGATATGCAGAATATAAAGAATTATGATATAATTTTCGATGTAGGGGTCTAGACTCCATTAAAGGAAGGTGACATATTAAATGAATGAAAAAAATGCTTTACAACAAGAAAGAACAAGTATTTTTCAAGATGTGTATGATGGTAAAGTCCCCAAAAGGGTTCCCATTAATATTGCACTAAATTTAGAAGTGGTAGCAGAGTTTGGCGGCATTGATATTGTTGAAGCGCAATGGAATCCTTCTCTTCTTGCTACAGCTGCGGATAAACTTTGTCAGACTTTATACTCTGATGTATGCCCAGCGAGGGCTGTATCTCTGAGATACCCAGCCCATTATCAAATTTTAGAATCACAGTCGTTTGTCATGGGTTCTAACGGATTTATTCAACACCCAGAAGTAATCGGAATGCTGCCGGAAGAGTATGAGTACCTTATTGAGAACCCCTATGAGTGCTTACTAGAACGGGTTATACCTAGGCAGTATAAGGCTTTAAATCTTGATGATCCCATTAAAATGGCGATTAGTCTTACCAAAAGCGTACTCGCGTATCAAGCAGACATCATGGCGGGTGTGATGGCTACCGCACCACTTGTTGAAAAATACGGGTATTATCTTGGAGCACGTGGAGGCACAAATGAAGCGCCCTTTGATTATCTCGCTGACCAATTACGAAGCTTTAAGGGTGTAAGTCTAGATATAAGAAGAATGCCAGAGAAGGTTTTAGCCGCGTGTGATGCTCTCTACCCCATTCTATTTAAAAAGGGTATGCCAAAAGAGATTAATAATTATGCACGAGTTTTCTACCCGTTACATATGCCTACATTTATGCGTGAAAAAGATTTTGCTAAACTGTGGTGGCCTAGCTTTAAGAGGATGTGTGACGAGTATGCTTCATTAGGAATAGGCACATCAGTATTTTGCGAGGATAATTGGGATCGTTATTTAGATTACCTCTATGAGTTACCGACAAACACCGTTTTAATGTTTGAATACGGCGATCCGAAGCTTATCAAAGAAAAGTTGGGAGATAAACATATTATTACAGGGTTATACCCCTTATCTATGTTAAAAACGCATACTAAAGAACAATGCGTAG
>JANKMV010000488.1 GCA_024650095.1 Bacillota bacterium
GTGACCGGAGTTATTATGTTTCAAATTCAATCCTTTTCACCTCCTTGCATATAGTATAGCAGTAGGATCATAGCAAGGAGGTGAAAGAATTGAGTACAGAAAATAATACACTGGCGATGCATGCGGTGAGTGCAGCTCAAATCCCTTCTCCACCCACCGAGTGTGACGGACAACTATACACCGTTAAAGCTGGCGATTCACTCTTTCTCATCGGTCGCCGCTTTGGGGTAACTGTAGCACAACTAATCGCGGCAAATCCTCAGATTGTAAATCCCAATGTCATCTTCGTTGGTCAAGTCATCTGCATTCCCACCGGTGAACCTGCGCCACCGCCTGACGATCAATTCCGTGTCCTATCATTAACTATTTTATCGGTAAACGGGCAACCCTTACCCAAGACCAATAATGCCATTACGTTACCAGCACGCGTAATTGTACGTGCCACCTTTACACGACCGGTACAGCGGGCCTTCTTCTTCCTTGAACCGACGGGAACCGGGTCTTGTGAACTTGCCCGTCTTATCGGAGTAGACTGCCCCAGCGCAACCACCGGTGTTGCCGAAATAGTTTGGAACGTGCCCACGGGTACGTTAGGTCGCGTCTTTGTCGTCGCCTGTATCAACAGTGTTTGCGCCAAATCCAAGGAAATTCTCGTCGTACGTGGCAACAACAACAATATGAATAATACAAATGGCACAAATAACGGCTAAACACACACGGGCTCCGGCCCGTGCTACATACACAAGTTAACTATCTTTTTGCAGATGTTTTGCTA
This sequence comes from Bacillota bacterium, assembly GCA_024650095.1. Taxonomy (GTDB): domain Bacteria; phylum Bacillota; class Dethiobacteria; order Dethiobacterales; family Dethiobacteraceae; genus JANKMV01. The sequence goes on from JANKMV010000488.1 coordinate 776, forward strand.
ATTTCTTTAGCATTTCCTTCAGTGAATCAATGCGAAAGACAACTTCAAAGCCCATATGATCACTAAAGCGTAAAGATTGGATTTCTCCGTCTTCACTAATGCTTTCAAGCTGCAAGTGGGCAACAGAATTGCGTAGACAGCGGAGAAAACGAGCTGCTGTCCGCTCAGATTCGTCGATGTTACCCCATGAAATATCCGATTCTTCTATACCCAAATCGAAAAAATGAATATGATCTCTATGAGAGATATGATGAATGTCCTTCTCTTTTGGAAGAACAATTAAACCCAACAGGCAGTTCACTAACAAGGTTACGCCATACGGACCTTCATAATTTGTCAGGATGTGCAAAGTTCGCATAATAAATTCACTTCCAATACAATTATCGCTCATTATCCATACTAACCTCCATACAAACAAGTTACCACTATTTTATTATTTACACTAACGTCCACTTTATCAAGCTAGTATTCATGACAACAATTTCTACTGGTATTTCTAGGCCTCCATTGCTAGCTGCTCCGAGCTATCACCACGTTACTATTATGTAATTCTGTATAACAATAATGCTATAACTAGTGTCATCTAGTCACTGCAATAATATAATGTACTATCTAGTATAACAACTACGTTTACAGCGAGGAGGAGATTAACTTGTCTAACCCAAAAGTGTATGCGCAGTTAACAGATCTTTATACTAATATAGTCCAACGTGTAATTCATTATCAAAAGATGGCTGAAAGTTCAAGTAGAGACAACAAGATCGATACAGTGTTTCATCAACTCATTGAAGAAGAAAAAGCACATCTAAAAACGTTAGGAAGTGTGATTATAGAGCTGCTCAGCGAACAAGAAACGTCCAAACAAAAAGACTCGCTCCTCAGCTCTACACTTCCAGCAGAACTCATGTTACT
>JANKMV010000489.1 GCA_024650095.1 Bacillota bacterium
TAACAAACTTTCATCTTCCTAAGTCAACCTTGATTATGTTGGTTTCAGCATTTGCTGAACGCGAGACAGTATTTCACGCCTATCAAGAAGCCGTACAAGAACAGTATCGATTTTTTAGTTTTGGCGACGCGATGCTCCTTCTATAATTGACAGAGAGCGCAAACACGGATAAACTATTTTATGGAGAGGTGCACATGTCAGTAACATACACACTCGTGAAGGAATGCCCTGTAACAGGTGCGCGGGCTGGAATTTTACATACGCCCCATGGCGATGTGCCTACACCCGTTTTTATGCCTGTGGGGACACAGGCAACAGTAAAAACTATGAGCCCAGAGGAACTAAAAGAAATTGGTGCTCACATTATTTTAAGTAACACCTATCATCTCTATCTACGGCCTGGGCACGATATTGTGCGCGACGCGGGTGGCTTGCACCAATTTATGAATTGGGATCGTGCCATTTTAACCGATAGTGGTGGTTTTCAAGTCTTTAGTTTAGGCGCCTTACGAAAAATACGTGAAGAAGGAGTTACTTTTCGTTCTCATATCGATGGTTCACAACATTTTTTGAGTCCAGAAAAAGCGGTGGAAATTCAAGAAGCATTAGGGTCCGATATCGCCATGGCCTTTGATGAATGTGCTCCCTATCCAGCGGAGCGTACATACATTCAGGATTCACTCTTGCGTACCACCCGCTGGGCCGAACGTTGTTTATGGGCGCAAACCAGGTCGGATCAAGCCATTTTTGGGATCGTACAAGGTGGAATGTACCCTGATTTGCGAAAAGAGAGTGCTAAACAACTCGTTTCACTGGATTTCCCAGGCTATGCAATCGGTGGACTCAGTGTGGGGGAACCTGCCCCTCTGATGTACGAAATGCTAGAAGCAACGGTTCCACTGCTACCCACGACCAAACCTCGTTATTTGATGGGAGTGGGAACCACAGATTATTTAATCGAAGGTGTAAAACGTGGGATCGATATGTTCGATTGTGTACTACCCACCCGCATTGCCCGCAATGGCACTGTCATGACCCGTACTGGGTACATAACTGTTCGCAATGCGCCTTATGCACGTGACTATGGTCCTTTAGAGGAAGGATGCAACTGCTACACCTGCCGTAACTATTCACGTGCGTATGTGCGTCATCTAATAAAAACCAATGAAGTCTTTGGTTTACGCCTTACCTCGTACCACAATCTTTATATGTTGGTTCACTTTATGGCTCGAATCCGTGAAAGCATCCTAGATGAAACCTTTCCGGACGTGTATAATGAATTTATTGCCCGTATCGGGCAGGAAAAGGAGGAATAATAAAATGGGAGATCAGGTAAGATTGTTGGCCCCAATGGCAATTTTTTTCGTTGCTATGTATTTTTTAGTCATTCGGCCACAAACAACACAACAAAAAAAACGTAAAGCGATGCTCAGTGAGTTAAAAGAAGGCAGCAAAATTCGGACCATCGGTGGTATTTATGGCACCGTAGAAAAGATTCGAGACGATGAGTTAACAGTTCGTGTTGCCGATAATATCCGCATTCGTATGGCTCGTTTTTCTGTAGAATCTATCATTAATGAATAGCAATCCTACAATACCAGCATAATCTGAGCATTGGGTACATACATTGCAAGTAAGAACTTGTGGAGGTGAACCCAATGCCAAGGAAAAGTGCCGCTGCTATAC
>JANKMV010000048.1 GCA_024650095.1 Bacillota bacterium
CTATTGGGGGATATTCTAATTCTCAATGCAGCCGTTGCATTGTCATTTACCATTCGTTCAGATTGGCGCTACTTCTTTAGGAATATGGAATTACATATTGGCGTCTTATTCGTGCTCTCCATCTTAGCAGTGTTGTTCTTTAATTTCTATGGCCTCTATAACACGGCGAATAAAGACTGGACCGATATCATCTCAGCTGTCACCGTTTCCATGTTCTTTTTAAGCCTCGCCATTATCGTCACCAACTACGTTATCCCCAGCTACATTTTTCCGCGCCGCGTACTCTTTACCTTCGTCCTCTTGTATGGACCTACGGTGGCACTATGGCGTTGGATACTATTAGTGGTGGAACGCCGAGTTACACCAGATAAAAAAGTAATTATTGTTGCCATGAGTGACGAAATTGACACCCTCATTAGTAAACTAAACGGCGATCATAACCTCGTGGGCGTCGTCACCGATAAAAAGCAAAAAAATACTAGCTATCCCCTCTTAGGCACATTTGCCGATGTAGAGGATATCTTTAGTCTCTTTGCCCCAGAGGTGGTCTTAATTACCGGTAGTGTGGAAGAAGAAGTTAAAAGCCGTGTCGTCTTACTGGGCTTGCAGCATAGCTGCATTCTCTACGTAGTGCCCAACCTTTACGAAATCATGATTGCACAATCGGCGCTTGACCAATTTCAAGATACGCCCGTTTTCCAAATCCGCCTCAACAAACACCCGGGGAGAGAACAGTTTAAGCGTGTGTTAGATTGCCTCGTTGCCGTCACCATTCTTATCATCACCCTCCCCGTTACCCTCCTCGCCGCCTTTGCCATCAAGCTAACCTCACGCGGCCCCATTTTCTATGCCCAGGAGCGGGTGGGACGCAGAAATAAAAGCTTTATGCTCCATAAATTTCGTACCATGGTTACAAACGCAGAATCGGCCACCGGACCGGTCATGTCCTCCCGCAACGACATCCGTGTCACTAAAGTGGGTCGCTTCCTGCGTGCCACACGCATAGATGAGCTACCCCAACTGTTTAACGTGCTCAAAGGGGAGATGAGCATTGTTGGCCCCAGACCAGAGCGCCCCATCTTCGTGGAACGCTATAACAAAGAAGTCCCCGGGTACACCTATCGCCATGTCATGAATGCCGGCATCACAGGTCTCGCTCAAGTCTCTGGCAAATACAGCACGTCACCCCAAGATAAACTACGCTATGATCTCCTCTACGCCAAAGGCGCTTCACCCCTCTTTGACCTCCGCATCATGCTACAAACGGTTAAAGTAATCCTACTAAGAGACAAGGCATCTTAGTCATGAAAGTAACATAAAAATGAGTACATGCAGTTTAATGTACTCATTTTTCACGTCCTCGCATACCAAGCTCTACAGTCTATCCCATGGGCACAGTTGGTTAATCTTGCGTATTTCCCTATATTTGTTATTGTAAGAAGGTCTTTTGTCTTATATAATGGGTAGAGATATAATCCTGTCATAAACTAAATTTTTTTTGTCGATAAAACAGAAGAGGGAGACTTCTATGTCCCAATATCTTTTACTTTTTTGTCTTGCTTTTTTTGTTAGTTATATTGTTACCCCACTGACAGCTCGCCTTGCTTTTATTGTCGGTGCGGTGGACAGGCCCAATATGCGCAAGGTTCATGATAGTATCATGCCACGGTTAGGTGGCATTGCGATCTTTGCCGGTTTTTCTTTGGCAACGGCTGTATATTCCATACAAAATAACCAAATCCCCGGTATTATGCTCGGTGGCGTCGTTATTTTACTGATAGGGATTGCAGATGATATCCGCGATATCTCCCCTAAGGTAAAACTTCTAGGACAGTGTCTCGCAGCGCTTGTTGTCGTGCAATATGGGATTCAAATTGAATTTATTCACAATGTATTTGCTGGGTACCTGCAAGTAGACTATCTAACTGTACCCCTTTCTGTTTTTTGGATCGTTGCGGTCACCAATGCAGTCAACTTAATTGATGGGTTAGATGGTCTGGCCTCCGGTATTACCGCCATCGCCCTCACCACCTTTGCTGTAATCGCTTACCAAAGTGGCCAAAATGCCGTGTTCGTGCTCTCCATAATCCTAGTGGGAGCAGTCCTCGGTTTTTTACGTTTTAACTTCTTTCCCGCTAAAATCTTTCTTGGAGATTCGGGCAGTATGTTTTTAGGTTTTATGCTAGCCGTGCTACCAACCTATGGTGTGGTTAAAGGCGCCACTGCTTATGCACTCATCATTCCCATTATTATTTTAGCCGTACCTCTGCTTGATACAGGCTACGCCATTATCCGTCGCTACCTGGAAAAGAAGCCTATTTTCCAAGCCGACAGACAACATATCCACCACCGTCTATTAAATCACGGCTTATCCCATTTACAAGCCGTCCTCATGATATACGCCATTTCCGTATTTTTAAGTTTTAGCGCGCTCTTGGTGTTTTACAGCACCAGCCCACTCTGATTATTTTAACATACCGAATTTCCATCCAGGTGTAGGGAACGGTCTTGACCGTTCCGCTCTCCACTTTGATCAATTCGTAAGGATGTGGTACCATCAAAGCAATGATTTTAGCCGCAGGCCTGGGAACAAGGCTACGGCCCTTAACCAATGTTGTTTCCAAACCCATGGTACAGATGGCAGGCAGACCTTGTATGGAACATGCTGTCCGTCTCCTGGCCCGTTATGGGGTGAAAGATATAATGGTAAACCTCCACTATATGCCCGAGGTGATACAAGAGCACTTTGCTGATGGAAGCGCATACGGCGTCAACATCAGCTACTCCTATGAAAAGGAGCTCTTGGGCACAGCGGGTGGATTCAAGCGTGTGCAAGCTTTCTTTGGCGATGAACCCGCGCTCATTGTTAGTGGGGATGCGCTTACAGATATCAACCTAGCTCAATTTCTTGCCTACCATATTAACAATGGCGGCATTGCTACCCTGGCCTTAAAACGAGTGGCAGACCCCACGCAGTATGGTGTTGTCATTCGTGAAGGCAACCGCATCGTCCGTTTTCAAGAAAAACCAAAACGCCAGGAAGCCATTAGCAACCTTGCCAATACGGGCATCTATTTATTTGCCCCTCACATCTTCGACCATATTCCGGCCCACACCTTTTATGATTTTGGCAAGCAAGTCTTTCCCGAATTGCTAGCAAAAAAGGAAGCCATCTATGGCTATGAGATGAACGAATACTGGTGCGATGTAGGTGACCTTGCCGTCTATCAAGAAGCACATTACGATATGCTGACCGGGTTCGTACAGGTAGACCTGCCCGGCAAGCGTTTCGAAGGTAACATTTGGCTAGGTCAACGTACAGTCATTAGTCCAGACACTACCATCGTCGGCCCCGTGCTCATTGGTAACAATACCATCATCGAAGCAGGTGCCCGTATTTACGGTCCCGCCATCATTGGTGATAATACCATCATTGGTCGGAACACGGTTATTAAACGGGGTATTCTCTGGGATCATGTAACCATTGCAGATGATGTCGAGCTTACCGATTCTGTCATTGCTTGTAATTGCACAATACCACAAAATGTGTTGCTAAAAAACCAAGTATTAGAAAAAAGTATTGTTCAAGCAGTGTGTGAGCTGGCCAGTTATAAAGAAGTGGCTGCCACAGAAACCGAAGATAATACTATTTAAAAAAAATAACACTCCTCTGCAAACCTAAAGATTCCTTTACATCTTATTGTCCTGCACGCTTTAGTCGGCTATAATGGTTTTGCATTGGAAGGGAGAATCTCCATGGTAAAGAAAAAGAATAAAGGTAAACGAATAATATCTATTTTTGTGTTAGTACTGCTTCTGGGCGGCATTGGCTGGGCTTGGTCCATTTGGGCTAGGATCTATGATAACCCACCTGAGGATGATGATTATGTGCGTGACGAGACCATCGTGGATGAACCCGATAAAGATATTACCAATGTGATGATTCTTGGTGTAGATCAAAGGGATAATGAAGCGGGTAGAGCCGATACCATTATTGTTATGAGTATTAATAACGATACAGATGAAATAGCTATGATTTCCATCCCTCGCGATTCCCGCGTAGAAATCCCTGGTCGTGGTTTGGACAAGATTAATCATGCCATGGCTTTTGGCGGCGTGAACTTACTGCGTGCAACGGTTGAAAAACTGTTAGGTGTTCCTATACACCACTATGTCTATACTAATTTCTCAGGTTTCCAGAGCATTGTGAATACATTAGGTGGCGTAACGTTAGATGTGGAACGTCGAATGACGGTTGGTAAAGAGGGAGATTTAGGAAAAGTTACTCTGCAGCCTGGTGTGCAGAAATTAAATGGACTCGAAGCGCTGGCTTATGTACGTTTTCGTAATGATAGCGAAAATGATTTTGGACGTATGCGCAGGCAGCAGGATTTTCTTAAAGCAGTGGCGGATGAAGTGCTTCAGGCAAAAAGTTTACTAAAATTACCTCAACTGATGGAACAAACAGCGAAGTTTGTTCGCACGGATATGTCGATAACGCAGTCTTTAAATTTTGCTAGACGTGCAGCCTCGCTTAATTTTAATCAGATAGAAACAATAACTTTAAACGGTTCGGGTAAAATGATTAGTGGGGTTTCATACGTATTGCTTAATCAAGAATTTTTATTGCAAACAGTAAACTCATATTTACGTTGGAATACTGAAGGCGCGGTCATAAATGAAAACCACGTTAAAAATTAAATATCGGTAATAAAACTAAAAAACTAAGGAAGATTTCTATGCTACTATGGCAATTTCTATTTTGGATTGCATTATTATTGCTTGGCACTCATTATATTGGTTATCCATTGATTTTTTGGCTTATGTCACAAATGAAGGGTAAGCCAACTAAAAAAGATCAAATAGATTATGAGCCAACGGTTACACTTGTTGTTTCTGCTTACAATGAAGAAAAAGTTATCGAAGAAAAGTTAAAAAATACCCTAAATTTAACCTATCCAAAAGAAAAACTGAAAATAATCATTGTATCAGATTCTTCTACAGATAGAACTAACAAAATAGTAGAAGCCTATGCAGCTCATGGTATAGAGTTAGTTGTCGTGCCCGGACGTGTAGGAAAGACGAAAGCATTAAATTATGTAATTAAACAAATAAGCTCTGAAATAATAGTTTTTAGTGATGCTAACTCATTATATAATAGCGATGCAATAACATTATTGGTGCGTCATTTCTCAGCGACTGATGTAGGAGCTGTTTGTGGAGAGCTTCGATTTGCGGATAATTCTACAGAAGGGTTGTATTGGAAGTATGAGCAATTTGTAAAGAAGCTAGAATCACTTGTTTCTACTCTTACTGTTTACAACGGTGCAATCTATGCTATCCGACGGGAACTTCACAGAGAAATGAATCATCAATCGTCAAATGATCTTCAGCATGCCTTTCAGGTTACTCTTCAAAAATATCGAGGGGTCTACGAGCCTAATGCGCTCGCGTATGAACGGTCAGGGACCTCGGAATTAATAGAGTTTAATCGTCATGTAAGAATTAGTTCTCGTAGTTGGAATGGTTTGATAACAAATCTTTATGTCCTTAATCCATTTGTTGTAGGTGCCTTTTCATTGCAATTTTTCTTTCGTAAAATATGTCGGTGGCTAGGACCAGGGTTATTACTAACGTTATTTGTATCTAACATTGCGCTTATAAATCATAGCATTTACTCGTTCTTTTTTGTTGGTCAATGCTTTGTTTACTCTTTAGCATTAATAGGATGGCTGACGAGTAAATCAGCAAGATCGTTTAAGCCAGGATATTATGCATATTACTTTCTATTGATAAACTGGGCCTCTTTATTAGGGTTCCTACGTTTTGTTTTGAGGCGAGATACGTCAACTTGGTCACCAACAACGCATAGTGAGGAAGTACAAAAAGTTGATTAGAAAGGGAAAAATCAATATGCAACGGTTGGTACTGGTAGTTGGACTAACATGGATGATAATACGTCCTTATCCGAGTCAAGTAACGGTAAATATAGTTACGCTTACAACGCTAATACCGTTTATTTTTTTATTATGGTATAATCGCTTGACAATCCCAACTTTAATAAAGAAAAATAGAAATTTAGTGCTTGCATTTTCTATCATTATGATTTCCCAAATGATTAGTATAACGTACTCCTATATATTTATTGGGACTTCAATTAATATCCGTGACTTGTTTGAGCTTGCGCGTATGCCTTTTTTCCTTATCATCTTAATAGGAACACTGTCTAGCATGTCAGATGATAATATGTATACAATTGAAAAAACCTTTAGTAATGCCAGTTTGTTTGCCATCGGTATAGGTTTTATGCAATTGATTAAGTTTCCAGCTTTACAATCCGTGATGGAGGCGCTCTACTACCAAAGTAGCCGGATAACTTTTATTGTTAGTCGGCAAAATCGAATTGTATCTTCATTTATGAATCCAAATTTTTTTGGTGCATTTTTTATTTTTTTTCTTTCATGGTCATTAATTAATTTCCTTACACACTATGATAAACAAAAATATAAGTATGGGTTTTATATCATTTTAAGCGAAGTAGGCGTTATACTATCGACTTCAAGAACAAGTATTATTACTTCCCTAGTTCTAACAGGTATTGTTGTTATTCTATTTGTTCTAAAGTCAAAAGAAGGATTGAATATAGGTTTTTCCAGAAAAACACTTATTGTGAGTTCAGTCATGATTGTTAGCTGTTTCATCGTATTAATTTTTCTGCTCAAAGACAGAGTGCCATATGTTGAAAATGCAGTGGACATAATTACGAATAGTAAAGGAAATTTTGCGCTAGTTAATTCAGTTTCTTTACGAATAAATATTTGGCTTTCTTCAGTAGCAGATATTATGAAAAGCCCGATACTGGGCTACGGACCAGCAAAGTCTATGAGAAGCTTTGTTGATAATAACTATCTATTCATAGTCTTCCGATATGGAATTCTTGGCTTACTTTCCTATCTTTATTTATATGGCAGCATACTCGTGTCACTTTATCGGGGAATTACGAGAGAAACATCAATGTTGCTAAAAAGGGTAAGAATAATGCTTATTGCTATATTATTATCCTTTTCATTCATGGCACTTATGATGGAAATTTTTGAAAGTATGCAACTTATGAGTATTTATTTTTTCTTTTATGCTATTCACCTCACTGGGACGGAAAGGCGTAGTAAAAATGCTAATAACTTATCTAATCTTAACATACAATCGAAAGCATGATCTTGATCGTTGTCTGAAAAGTATACAGGAACAACGGTATTCAGAGATCGAAGTTATCGTAGTAGATAATAATTCTACCGACGGGACAGATCAATTTATTGATGCTTTTTATCCTTCCGTCCATTATATCTATGTAGACTATAATAGCGGTGTTTGCGAAGGTAGAAACATTGGTTTTCGACAGGCAACCGGTGATGTTATTATTGTGTTAGACGATGATAGTGAAGTTAATGACCCTAATTTTACAGATTCAATTGTTAAACAGTTTATCAGTAATAATTCTATGGGGTTATTATCTTTTAAGGTTACTAATCCACTTATACCAGATACACGACGTGTTATACCAAGCACAGACAAATCAATAATTAATAGTATGCAGCCAGTAGAAGTCGCCTATTTTTTGGGTGGTGGCGTTGCTATACGCAAAAAAGTGCTAGATGAGACGGGACTTTATCCATCCCAGTATTTTTATTCAATGGAAGAGCTCGATCTGGCCTATCGTGTTATGAAAACGCAGTGGAAGATTTTTTACTTCCCCAAAATTGAAGTTCTTCATCACGAATCACAAAACCAACGACCTTCCTGGCGTCGCTTTTATTTTGATTGCCGTAATCGAGTTTGGTTAACTGTTACGTATCTACCACTTAAATATTTGCTGATAAACAATAGTGTTTGGTTCTTTAAAATGCTACTACAAGCAGTTAAGTATCGTCACACAAAGCATTTTTTTAGAGGTTTTTGTGACGGAATAAAGGGACTGCCATTTTTTTTAAAAAGGCGTAAAAACTCCCTTCTGACAAAAGAAGAAGTGAAGCGTATCCGGCTTCTTCACGGTAGACTTTATTATTAGTATGATCAGATATTACTCAAGGTTTTTCAAACAGATTTTTCGTAGAAGTAGTCAGTATAGTGTTTTCTAATGTGGAATTGTTTATTAAATAAAGGAAAAGGGGATTAATAAATGGACGAACCGCTCGTTAGTGTTATTATCCCAACGTATAAAAGTACCATAACTTTAAAGGACGCAATTGATTCTGTTTTAAATCAAGTATATAAAAATATCGAAATAATCGTTATAGATGATAATAATCCAAATACCCAAGAGAGAGTATCAACAGAATTAATAATTAATGAATACAGGAACAACGATAATGTAAATTATATCCAACATGAAAAGAATAAAAATGGTGCAGCGGCAAGAAATACAGGATTTAATAATTCTAATGGGCAGTATATTTGTTTCCTTGACGATGATGATTTATTTTGTCCGGATAAGGTTAAAGAACAAGTAGAGTATCTTACAGCTCATAATGAGTATCAAGCTGTATATTGTGGAAGATATCAATGGAATAAGGTAATTACCTCAAATAAAAAAGGTGATCTGTCTGAGGAAATTTTATCCTTGTCATTTACCCCATATACATCCTCTATTATGTTGCGTCGCGAGTGTTATATAGCATTAAACGGATTTGATGAAAATTATAAAAGACATCAAGACTTTGAATTTTTATTACGGTTTTTTGAGCTATATTCAATTGGCGTTATAGAAAAACCTTTAATTAAAATAAAAGGAAATCAAATCAATAATGCCCTACATGGCAGTGAACTTGAAGCACTAAAAGATAAATTTTTAAATCAGTTTATGAGTCATATTAATAGAATTGACCGAGAAAAAAAAGGATTTAAAAAAATGGTTCTAGCAAAACATTATTCAGCATTATTTTGGAACTGCGTAAAGCGGGTAAGGCTAATAATTGCCCTCCGTGTCTTTATAAAATATACTCAAATTTGTGGATTTATTTTTTGGAAATGCATTTATTTCCACTTTAAAAATTGGGTCGAAAGCAAGATGGAAATTAGTAATGCTTAGTATTTAGATTGTAATTCAGGAAAGAGGTTCAATAGAGGAATGAACATTATACTAGTTACTCCCTTATATCCACTAGTTAATAGACATGACCTAGTTTTTGATACGAAGGCTATTCATTACTTTACCAGACAATGGGTAAAAGCGGGACACAATGTTACAGTTTTTCATATGTACTTTCACTTAACTCGCAAATATAAATTATACTATGGGCGTAGAATTACAAAAACGGAATTAGATGGTGTAAAGATTTATATGATGGAAAACAGGTGTTCACGGAGGTTAAAAAAAATAACTAAGGCTCAGATGATAATAGCTGCAAATAACTATAATAAGCTTATACCTAATATACAAACACCAGATGTGCTTTTAGTACACATGCCATGTGATATGGTTGGTTTTATTGAGAATCTAAACATCCGTTGTCCCCGCATTGCTGTTCTTCATGAAACGGATATCAAAAGATTAAATAATAAAATGGCGGATATTTCAGATCTTATAAACAATTATGTAGGCATTGGTTTTCGTTCTATGAGCATTAAGAATAGGTTCTGTGGACTAACTCCATCTGATATTGATGAATTCATTGTGTACTCGGGAGCTCCTAGTTTAGCCCCCCAGAAGGAAATTAGAAATGAATATAATAAGTGCTTACAGATTTTATTTGTTGGAAAATTAATACCAAGAAAAAATGTACACGTTGTGCTTCGGTCACTCGCAAGTGTTAGTGACAAGTTGGATTTTCATTTCACAATTGTCGGAGAAGGAAAAGAGAAGCCGTACTTGGAAAGTTTAACACAATCATTAGAGTTAAATGCTAAAGTTTCTTTTTATTCAGCTATGGCGAGAGAAGATGTACTGAAAAAAATGGATGAGGTAGATGTGTTCGTAATGGTGAGTTCGTCAGAAACATTTGGCCTTGTATATATTGAAGCAATGTCTCGTGGATGTATTACTATTGGAGCAAAGGGCGAAGGAATCGATGGTGTCATCATAGATGGAGAAAATGGCTTTTTAGTTGAACCGGATAATATTATTATGTTACAGAAATGCATTATCAAAATTGCAAACATGAACCATAGGGAACGTGTTTCAATGTCAAAGAAAGCCGTGTGTACAGCTCAAAATATGTCGGAAGAAAAAGTCGCGGATGATTACTTGAATAATGTAAAGAAATTATTAGCGCATGATTAGGCTATCCGTGATAAGTTAACAAATTAAGAGACATTCTACTGAAAGAGCTTTGAGATATTAGTTTCTTTTCTTACATGTATTGCTGTTAAAGATAACTATTAACAGCAATGACACGAAGAGGCGTGAATTGATTAGAAATAATGTTGAGGGAAATGATTAGATGGCAGCTACTTCAATTAGAAAAGCAACACTAATTAATTTTATAGGAAAATACACAAACATCTTTATTCAGCTTATTTATAGTGCAATCCTATCTAGGATTCTTACACC
>JANKMV010000490.1 GCA_024650095.1 Bacillota bacterium
CATTGGGTGGTTGAATCTCAATGGCAGAAGCTAAACAGTGATCTCCGTTATCCCAGTATTCACAACTGTCAACACAACATTTAACACGCGTAATAGGGTCTGATTCTTTAGATGCACGCATAGTATTCTCCTCCTTTTATGTTTCTCCATTTATTTTCTGTCATCTACATCTGCTTTATGCAGTCCAAATTTCGCTATATCTATACTTGCATTTTTTCACATATTCTGTTAGAATAAATCTTGTCTTTAAAAATTGTTTAGAAGAGATACGCTTATTCGCTTCCATTCCCGCGTGCTTTTCAATACTCATTGCATTACGTAAATATGGGTCGTTAGCTCAGGGGGAGAGCACTACCTTGACACGGTAGGGGCCAGTGGTTCAAATCCACTACGACCCACCATTAAAAAAACAAAAATCCTGTCCAATTGGACAGGATTTTTTCTGCATACATAAGTATCTCACTTGCTACATGATGTAGAGATTACTACTTTCTCCTGGTCTAATTACTCCGGTATTAAAAAAGAGAGACCTAGTAATGCTAGACTAACAGCAAACACATAAATCGCCATATTTCTCTTGCCCGCATACACTAAACCACTGGCACTTAGTGATGCCGTTGTACCAACAACCACTAACACAGTTTTTAACGTAATTCCGAAATTACTTATTATTAAATAACCGATAATAAGACCGGAAACTATAGAAGGGAGAAGGTTTTTATTCATAATAACACCTCCAGAGGCTCTCATATTTATTAAAAAGCTCAACAAGATAATTTTACCATAGCTTCTTGTAATTATCTACTACAAAAAGTTTACAACAATAAGGGGCTGCATAATGCAGTCCCCCATTTTTATGAGCTAATCTATTTTTTCCAGTACAAAAAGCAACTGACCTTCGCTGACGATATCGTTCACTTTGACGCCGATATCGACCACCTGTGCATCATAGGGGGCCAAAATAGATGTCTCCATCTTCATAGCCTCAATGTTGGCGATTTCTTCTCCTTTATGAACAATGTCACCCATTTTCAAAACTCCACGCTTCGGGTTGCCTAGCCGCCAGAGGGTACCGTTAATGGGCGATGCCACTTCAGTGATCCCTTTGGCCATGCGAATCTTTGTCTTTTTAACACGAGGAGTATTTACTGTATAAACGCGAGTTTTATTATTGACGCGCATTATAACATGGATAACGCCTTCATGCTCCGCACCGATGGAAACCAACTCAATGGAAAAAGGTTTGCCGTTAATATCAAACTCTACAGTATCGCCTGTTTTTCGCAGACCTTCCCGCCATACGTTTGTGGGTAAAACATAGGGTGCTTCTCCGAAACGTGTACGGAACTCAAAATAATTGGTTGCATCTTTAGGATGCATAAGATAGAGGATAAATTCATCCTGGCTAGGCTGGCGGCCCAATAATTCTTCGAGCACCTGTCTGTCTTCATGCAAATTTTCCTCGTCTAAGAGATCCAGAGGCGATTCTTCTTCACGACTTGCCAATGCTTCCCGCCAATCCCTACCAAACGCACTTTTATACATCCATTCATCCGGCCAACCCATGGGTAACTTACCATAATGCCCAAGAAGTAAATTCTTGAAGTCACCAGGCACTTGGTTGAAAAGATTGAGTAACTCTTTTTGCTGTTCTTGATCTAGAGCAGCAAAATCCTGGTTTT
>JANKMV010000491.1 GCA_024650095.1 Bacillota bacterium
ACGAAGAACCAATAAACGGTACGACGATAAATGCAGTTTTGATAGCTTCCATGGCAGACGGAGATTGAATGTCTAGACCACCGACATAACCACCTCGTGCTAGTAAAGCGGCAAGGATTGCTGCTCCTATACCACTACCAACCTTCATACCAAAGCTAGCGCCACTATAAATCATACCTTCATTTCGAATACCAGTTTTCCATTCACCATATTCAACTGTGTCGGCACGCATCGCGTTTCCAGCAGCAATCATTGCAGCTGGGCCAACGGACCTAAACACGGTTGAAATCCACAGGTATAAGGCTGAAGTAGGATTAAGCCAGAGCACAACAGATCCGAGCACTTGAAGCGACATACCAATGAAAGCGGAGTTTCTCTTCCCAATCTTCCTTGTAACAGGTAAGAAGAGGAAAATACCAACGGTTATTCCACCCCACAACAGCGACATAATGGGACCAACGAGTCCTGGATCGCCTAAAATATAACGTGCATAATATACGGTAGCTCCCCACATTGCAGGAACTAGTGATGTAACTAATTGAAGGACGGTGATAACCCACCAATACTTGTTTGCAATAAGAGCTTTAAATGCAAGACCTGTTGGAACTTTTTCTTCTTTTTTGACTTTTCTAGCAACACGTTCTTTAGTGAAGTAGAAGCAAAGGAAGATTAAAGCGCCTCCAATAATTGCCATCAGTGTGAAAAAGCGCCACATACCAACTGCCTCGCCACCAAAAGCAGCCATGATGGGCCGTGCATACATATTAATGAAGACAGCGGCCAGCGTGTTGAAAACGGCACCGACTGTACTTAAGGAAATACGTTTTTGAAAATTTGGAGTAAGAAGTGCAACTAACGCCTGCATCGGCAGAGCTAAACATGTTAAATAGAAAAAGGCCACCATATTATACGTTACAAAAGCATATATGACTCTACCCGATTCACTTATATTAGGAACATAGTAAAGAAGTGACACTGAAATCACTGCCGGTAAAATCATCCACATCAGCCAAGGCCGAGCTTTACCATGCTTTGATGTTGTTCTATCAATGAGAACACCAAGGAAAAGGTCGGTAGCTCCGTCAAGAAGACGAGATACTAACAGAATAAAAGCAACACTGGCAGCGGGAATCAACATGTAATCAGTATAGAAGAATGTAAGATAGGTCATCAATCCTGCGGCACCTAGATTGTAACCAAAATAGCCTAGACCATACGCACCAATTTCCTTATTCTCAATCTCTGGTACGGTTGGTGGTGTTGTAGCTGTTTTCATTGTGATTTCCTCCTTAGTTGTTTGAGTTTTACCCTCCAACGATTGAACTACAATTTATTATTGACTCTCACATCCCTTCAAAGGTTAGTCTGAAGAAAATATACAAAAAAAATATACCCTCTTCAATCAAAGTGGAAAATTAGATAACTAAAAACTTATTATTCCCTATAAAAACAATACTGTTCTTATTACACATTATAAGCTACAAACTATCTAACAGTCAACAATTTTAGCAATAATCTGACAAGTTATTCTTTCCACAATTCACTACACCTACCAAATCCCCCTCGTTTCCCAGCTTTCGACTGAGCCCATTTCATTAATCGTTATACAGATTTTTCTTCTTCCCTAGCTGTGCAAGAAAACCGTCGAATTCCCTTTCCATAAGGGCTCGAC
>JANKMV010000492.1 GCA_024650095.1 Bacillota bacterium
CTGCCAATCCATATGAAATAGGTATATTCTATTCTATAGATGGTTTAGTCTATGAGCCAGGATGTGGAATTACTATTACTGAAGTTAATGGGGAAAAGCGAAAATTGTCGAATGGAGGATACGCTGGAAGCGGTCCTGATGGTCATGTAGGTACTGTAACAGCGGATATACTAACGACTGCATCAGAAGGAGAACACACCCTAACACTTGTGTTACCGCAAGTAGGGGTCCTCTCCAGTGATATAGTTATTGATCTGAAGGTTAATCCAGCAAGTTTTAGACATTTATATCAGATAAAAGAACTACATTATGAAGAAACTATTTCAGGTGTTACCATAAAGTCAAATCGCGTAATCTATGCACCTGCAGATATATGGGTTGATTTCTCCATAATCGGAGAAAAACCCGTATCATTTTATGATTTTAGTATTGATGAAATTTACTTAACAATGGATGGTAAAACAAAAATTGCTACAACCGGTGGAGTCCCGGGTGTTTTTCGTTTTCCTCGTCCAAACAAAGTAACAGATGATGCAAAGCTGGTTATTAATAATACGTATCTCGACCCACTTGACCGTTACACCGAAAATTTGGTTGCTATTGAGGGACCTTGGGAAATCCCATTACCTCTACCGGATGATAGTAGTGCTACCGAACCTATAACTTATACTGAACCTATAGACGTAAGCCAATATTTCGCGTCACTTAAAGAAGCTTTGGATGCTGTTATGGCGCAGGAAGCCAAAGAATTTTATTTTGAAAGCGCAATTTTCGATTATCGCTCCCCAGCAGCGTACGAGCAAAAACTTCCGGTTTATATTCTCCTCTTACGGGAAGGTAAAATAACGGATGGTATGTCTGCTACAAAAGTCTATGAAGTTGCAGAGGATATTACTGATCATGGAGAAACAATGATACCATTTTCTTTAGAAGGATTGGAAGTATTACAACAAAAACAAACAGAACGAATAGAAGCTTGCCTAGATCGAACTCATGAAGTGGTCGCCTTAGCAAAAGCCCAGGGCAGAGACTTGGCAGAAGAGTCATTTTTATTAGGTAATTCATTAAAAGGGTACTATAACGGAGACTGGTTTATCATCTCGTTTAATGAATCGTCAATGCCACAGGCAGCCTATAATATAGTAACAAATGAAGTTATTGTCGCAGCAGACAATACAGGTATGAGCTTTTCCGATGGACAGCCGGTTAAGAAATGAATTCGAAACTGTAATGCTATTTGCCGTCACCATCCTAATTATGTTCCACTATGGCCATGGTGGCTACTGTCATAATCATGGCTCAATCAGATGGCAATTAACGCTTAATAAAATAAGGGGTTATGAGCTTTAACATATCGTCGCTATTGATTTGTTAGTCACCTATAGTATTGTAATTAGCATGTTGGAGATCCACGGTCCCAATTAAAGATTCCATGTTTAAAGGGCTCACAGCGGTTTAGATGTGAGCCCTTTAAAAAGTCGAGCACTTCAGGAAGTTGCTTCTAGTCTTCAGATCTTTGGTACGAACTTGCGTTACTATTATGGGTACCACA
The DNA here is from genome assembly GCA_024650095.1 of Bacillota bacterium. Taxonomy (GTDB): domain Bacteria; phylum Bacillota; class Dethiobacteria; order Dethiobacterales; family Dethiobacteraceae; genus JANKMV01. The sequence goes on from JANKMV010000492.1 coordinate 1,553, forward strand.
GCTATGCATAGAAAGTTTTTTCTATTTCAACCGGTCAGGGAATTAAAGGACAGCTATATTTATGGTAATATTTAATGTGCTCCCGATTTAAGGGTAATTAAAAAATG
>JANKMV010000493.1 GCA_024650095.1 Bacillota bacterium
CAATAAGGTGTTTTCTTGCCACAAAATTATCGTTTGCAATTAGCAAACGGCTAATGTTGCCAGTACTGAAACGTGCTGCGACGGAATTACACAAGAGCATTCTAACCATAGTTGCTGTACTTGATTTGCTTGGCAAAACGACATGATGTTGTAAAAGAGGAAGATGGTAAGAAATAATAGAATATAGTTTTATCTAGTTTATGCGTATTAACGTTAGGAAATGGAGTAACTTGCATGAAAGAAAATAGTAATACAAAGCTTAGCCATATAGGGCATAATCCTTCCACAACGGAAACGGCAAGGGCCGATTTCCCCATCGTTGGTATTGGTGCATCTGCAGGTGGATTGGAAGCGCTGGAATCTTTCTTGGCAAACGTACCCGCAAACTGCGGTACGGCATTTGTGATTGTTCAGCACCTTGATCCAGAGCGTAAAGCAATGTTAGTTGAATTACTCCAGCGTGCTACCACCATGAAGGTTGTGCAGCTTCAGGATGGCACCGTGGTGCAACCGGAGTGCGTCTATGTAATTCCACCCAACAAAGATATGTCCATACGCGATAGAGAAATACACCTTTTTAATTATGTGGCACCGCATGGCATGCGTTTGCCCATCGATTTCTTTTTTCGCTCCTTGGCGGATGATCGGCAAGATAAAGCTATTGGTGTCATCCTTTCTGGTATGGGTACCGATGGTACTTTGGGCATTAGAGCCATCAAAGAAAAAGGTGGAGCCGTATTTGTCCAGGAACCTGCTTCTGCTAAATTTGATAGCATGCCTAAAAGTGCTATTGGGACGGGTTTAGCAGACGTAGTCACTATGGTGGAAGATTTGCCGATAAAGATTGTAGCTTATCTGCAACATAAGCCATTTATAGACAGAAGTAAACCAGACCTAGCAAACGAAGCATTCGGTGATTTAGAAAATATTATCATGCTATTGCGGTCACAGACAGGTCATGACTTTTCTGCCTATAAGAGTACGACCGTTTTTCGTCGCATTGAACGACGGATGGGGATACATCAAATTGCTCAACTTGCCGACTACGTTAGCTTTCTGCAAGAGAATCCTCATGAATTAGATTTACTATTTAAAGAGCTTTTAATCGGAGTGACAAGTTTCTTCCGCGAGCCAGCAGAGTGGGAACTATTAAAGAAAGAAATTTTTCCTAGGCTCCTGGCCGAACGGACACCCAGTCAGACATTACGCGCTTGGGTATCTGCCTGTGCCACCGGCGAAGAGGCTTACTCATTAGCCATTATCTTCAAGGAGGCACTGGAACAACTACAACCTACGCAAAACTTTACCTTGCAAATTTTTGCCACAGATCTAGATAATGATGCCATTGATAAAGCACGAGAAGCCATTTTTTCGGCCAATATTGCGTCAGATGTATCACCGGAACGGTTGAGCCGCTTTTTTGTCAAAGTGGATCGGGGCTACCAGGTTGCTAAACCCATACGCGATATGGTGATTTTTGCCACACAAAACATCGTGATGGACCCTCCTTTTACTAAACTGGACATCCTAAGTTGCCGTAATCTGCTTATTTATCTAACGTCGGAACTACAGAAGAAGCTTTTACCTCTTTTCCATTATAGTCTCAATCCTGACGGCATTCTTTTTTTAGGAAGTGCGGAGACGGTAGGTAG
>JANKMV010000494.1 GCA_024650095.1 Bacillota bacterium
GCTGAAAACAACACAAAAGTCACTTTCACTAACAAAAAGGTACCAGTTAGTGATAATGAAGGTACACTAACGATTGAGAAAATTGTGCTTGATGATGATGATGAGGTTATTGCCGATGATGACTCTGTATTCACTTTTACTGTCACAAATAGTGACACCAATGAAACGGTGACCATTGTGGGCAATGATGAAGAAACAATTACTCTACCCGTAGGCAACTATACCGTTGCAGAAATTGATATTCCTGACGGTTTCGTGGATCCAGTTGACAGCCAGAATGCTGAAATAACAGTAGCAACCAACACCAAAGTCACTTTCACTAACAAAGAAAAAGCAACGATCATAATTAACCCTCCACCAGCCAATGTAGATGATGAAGAGGGCACGCTGACCATAACCAAGAAGGTTGTTGATAATGACGGTAAAGACGTACCAGAAGACAATTCAACTTTCACCTTTGTGGTAACAAATAATAATACAAATGAAAAGACAACCGTCACCATTAAGGGCAATGGCACTAGAAAACTTACACTTTTTGCCGGACGTTACACAGTCAAAGAAATAAATATCCCCAAAGAGTATAAGCAAGGACTGGCAGCGCAAGTTGTAGACGTGGAAGATGATGAAGACACACCGATCACCTTCACTAACAAATTGTTAGCTGAAATAGAAGTGGATCCAGAACTACCCAAAACAAATGCAGCTGACATGTTTATGCTCGGTCTTGGTTTCCTAGTTACAACAGGTGGCTTGGTTCTCCGCCGTAAGCGTAGATAATGTAAACATTTAGCAAGAGGAACCCTAATTTCAGGGTTCCTCTTTTATATTCCTATTTACCGCCAATTGGTTTATAATAGAAACAGAGTAGCAGATGGAGGTGATACTATGAAGCGGGTAACTAGGCACATCGGGTTAATACTTATTGTTGTAGGCGTGCTTCTCGCCGCTCTTCCTCTCTACCGCTGGGCAACCAGTGTCTATTATCAGAGGTTAGCGATGAACGCATTCGAGGAATCCATACCAGAAAACCCAGCTCCATCAGATCTCAAAACGCCCGTCGAGATAGAAGCGGAACCTGCTAAAGAGGAGCTACCTACGGCTCTCGGCTTACTTGAGATCGACAAGATAGACCTAAAGGCAGCCGTCATTCATGGTATTACGGAAGATGACTTAAAAAAAGGACCGGGCTTTTATCCGCAAAGTAAACACCCTGAAATTGGCAATGTATCCATAGCTGCACACAGAGGAGTTTACGGTTCCTGGTTCCGCCATCTCGATCGCTTAAAACCCGGGGACAAAATTTTCCTTACGCTTGGTACCAACCGCTATCAATACAAAGTCCGGGAACAGTTTGTTACACATAGTCGTGACTGGAGTGTAATAGATTCAATGGAGATAGCAGAACTAACCTTAACCACCTGCCTCTACACTACCACTAGCAAACGGCTAATCCTTAAGGCAGATTTAGTGGATGTAATCAATACACCGGTGGTTCATCCCAAAACAATAGAATAAAGCATAAGAAAGGCGCGCTGTCAGAACTGGCAACACGCGCCGCTTGCCAGGATATAATTTCATAGCAGTACCAAAAAGACACGGGACAGTGCAAATTGTCCCGTGTTTTTTGATAGGTG
>JANKMV010000495.1 GCA_024650095.1 Bacillota bacterium
GGTCCCACAGTATCAAGAGATTTGGCAAAAAGATCCTGAAGCGTAAGTGGATATGGGCACCATTTTATCCAATCATTTGAGCCAGAAGTGTCTATATAAATATTGGGGCTTGACCATGCTAAATGAAGCAGTTCCTGGAAGTATCCTGCGCCAAAATGAGGAATGATAAATGGTATATCAGGATATGCTTGAGCTACCTCGGTAAGTGTTAAGGGGTTAATCCGAGGATGATGAACGGTTCCTCCTGGCCCACCAAGGACACCAAAATGAATAAGTACTGGAGCCCGCCTCTCTGCCAGTAAGGTCCAAAAAGGTTTTAATGCTGGGCTTTCGAAAGGAATTGTTGTGCGCGGGCCAAACCATTTGTATCCCACTAGATGTAGTTCGTCTAAAGCATATTTAAGTTTTGTCAGTGCATCTGGTTCACAAAGGTCATGATGTGCAAAGCCACAAAATTGATCTGGATAAAGGGTAATATAGTGAGCGAGCGTTTCATTCCCTCCCCCCGTCATGAGTACTATTTTACGTAATCCGTTGTTTTTCACCTCGGACGCCCAGCGTTCTGCTTGTACATCATTACCTGGATTTTTCGTTTCCGGTTCAGAAAACCCGTATTCCTGCCGCCAACGATCTCGCAATTTTTTTGCGTACGCTTGCACGAGGGGATGCATTTTCCGTCTAGGCATATTTTGTTTTGCAGGAAAATGAACATGAAAGTCAATTATTTGCGTAGGTAACATTAAAATTCTCCTTACTAATCATTGATTTTTTATTTGAGCAGTGCCATGTGCCGGTGCGCGCTGATGAAACTGAATAAGCGCACCTTTCTTATACTGGTAGGAAAATTATATCACTTGCAGTTAGCAAGTGGGTGATGTAACCAGTATTGAAAGGCGTGTATTGATGAAATCGAATAAGCACGCCTTTCTTATACTGGCAGTCGAATTAAGTCACTTGCAGCCAGCAAGTGGGTAATGTAACCAGTATTGAAAGGTGCGCGTTGATGAAACTGAATAAGCGCACCTTTCTTATTACGATGTAAAGTAGTTAACACCGGCTTCAAACAAAAGTTGGTCCTTAACACCTGGAATATTAATGTAAAGATGATTGCCAATTCTTTCGGAGTGGCCCATTTTACCTAAAATCCTGCCATCGGGACTGGTAATGCCCTCCACTGCATAGTGGGAGCTATTGGGGTTAAAACGGATATCTAGTGAAGGTTGCCCTTCATAATCCACGTACTGAGTCGCAATTTGGCCGTTTATAATCATTTTCTTCATCTCTGCTTCATTTGCAATAAAGCGTCCTTCTCCATGAGAGACGGCGATATGGTGAATATCTCCCGCTGCTACATTTGCAAACCATGGGGATAAAACAGAAGCTATTTTGGTTTTCACCATGCCGGACATATGACGACCAATATTATTAAAGGTTAGTGTTGGTTGAGTTTCACTAATTTCCCGGATTTCGCCATAGGGTAGAAGACCGAGCTTGATTAGTGCCTGAAACCCGTTACAAATACCCAGCATTAGCCACCCGGGTTGACACAAATGCCTCTTGTCCTACGAACCAATCTAAACCTGCGATGCCAGCCCCTGCCACTATGGCACTACTATTACTCGTGCTATTTGC
>JANKMV010000496.1 GCA_024650095.1 Bacillota bacterium
GATAAAATTGGTAGTGATAGTGAACGGAAACATCACGAGATCTATTGTCTGATCCCAGAAGGACAAGAGCGGAAAAACTAAAAACTGTCTTACGGCACCCCGTAGCAGCGAAAAATAGTAAGTAACCATCTCTAAAAAGGACTTTTTGCTTGCCTTATTCGAACTAATATTTAGTAAACTATAGCACAAGATAATGAGGAATTACTATGAGAACTGAAGAAGTTATAGAAATACTATCGCAAAACGTTTTTCTTCATATGGATATGATCGATTCTCTGCAAAAAGGTATGGCAGATATTCTCTCCGCGAGTGAACAGGGTGTGTTGTTATACAACAGACCGGGTGAATGCTATATGATCAGTAGTGAGCATGAGAGTGAGGCTGATAAATTAATTGATTTGATCACAGCGGCAGACGTAATAACAGTGCACCAAGATTTTTATAGAGAAAAATTACAAAACAAATTTGCTCTCAAGCAGAGAATGGATTGTTTACACGCGCTCTATTTGTCAAAGCAACTGTTGGTGCTGAGTTCAGATATAGAAATAAGGCAATTGGACTCAAGCCATATTCCCGTTATTGTCACACATTACAAGCAAATTCCAGATGAAACGTATATTAGAAATAGAATGCAGGGAGGTATGTATGGTGCTTTTTATGATAGTCAATTGGCGGGATTTATAGGCACCCACGCCGAAGGGTCCATGGGAATGTTGGTTGTATTGCCGGAGTTTCGCAGAAGAGGAATCGCCACGGCACTCGAAAGTTACATGATCAATCGTGTCTTAGCGCAAGGTTTTATCCCCTATGCACAAATCACGTTAGAGAATACAGCATCCCTGGCATTACAGCAAAAACTAAATCTCACTCTATCACAGCAAGTTATCACGTGGCTTTACTAAACAAAGTATAAAAATACCTCCATTATAGGATGCTGATCCTGTGAATGGAGGTATTTCATACCCATATTTATACGCTTGGCCGTACAATGTTAGAAGGTTTCGTAATAGACCGTTTCTGCAAGAGGCTTGCGGTCGACTTCATGCCTCTCAGGCGCTTTCACATCGCCTGCAACATAACCAATGCCCAGAATGTTGATGGGCTCAACGCCCTCTGGGAGTGCAAACTCGTTCTTTATTGTAGCCGGATCGAAAAAACAAACCCAGATGGAATCGAGTCCAAGGTCAGCAGCTTCTAGCATCATATGCGTCGTAACAATAGTGGCGTCAATATCGGCCACATCTTTCCCATCTATCGGTCTTTTCCAGCTCGTAGCATGATCTGCACAAATAACAAACGCTAGTGGTGCCTCATACACATTACCTGCTTTTTTTAGTTTTGCTAAGCCGTCTGCAGTTTTAACGACCAATATTCTGTGAGGCTGACGATTGGCGGCAGTGGGCGCCACTCTAGCCGCTTCTAAAATTCGTTCCAGCTTTTCCTGCTCAACTGGCTTGTCCTCATATTTACGCACAGAGCAACGTTTTTTTGCAAGTTCAAGAAATTTCATATTCTCATCCTTTCACTTACGTTTTATAAATCGAATTCTATGTAGTCGGTTTCTTGCCCACGGAAACGGATCTTTTTGGGCTCTATCTTGATGACAGTCAAGCGTGGCGAGTCGACACCC
>JANKMV010000497.1 GCA_024650095.1 Bacillota bacterium
AGGACAACAGAACCATGGCGCTGACCGTTATGAACTGGCCGATTAAAATCGGGTTCATCGCCGGCGGTGCGGCGGTAGGCTTCGGTTTAGCTCTGATCGGTTACACTGCTGGCATGGAAATTACGGCAGCATTTGCGAGTAAATTTATGTTATTATTAGGACTTGTGCCGGCGACGTTCAGCGTAATCGCACTTCTCTTAACGATATTTGGCTACAAGCTCACGGACGAACAGGCTGAGTTTTATGCGGCTGAAAACGTTAAAAGAGAAGCTGCTCTTAAAGGTGCGTTTTAATCGGGAAACGTATTGAACCATACCCTAAGTCGGTACGGAAATGCAAGAGATAGGCTTTGTCCCGCAAAGGATGGCGCCTGAAAAACCAGTCTCTTATTATAAATGGGCTGGTTTTTTTATGCCCAAAAACAGACCAATATAGCCTACATACATAAATTCGTGGATTTCCTAATCGTCAGTATTGTCATTTCGGTCTTCATTAGTGCATTTCTCCTGAAAAGTATTAATTAACTATAATCCTCACCAACAAGATTTTGCTTACGTTTTATCGAAGGGTTATCCAGTGGATTTAAAAAATATCTCTTTACACCTCCCCCTTTGTTTTCATCATTTCAGATTTTTCTATGCTGAAAATCAGTACAGGCAAGGCATTACTTTATACATCCCCTTCTTCAGGCACGATACAAATAAAACGGAGTGGTTCACTACCTGGATTGGTGAATTGATGGAGAGCATCGCTTGGAACATACGCGTAGGAGCCTTCTTTTAGAGGATAATCTGTACCCTCTAGATGCAATATCCCCTCGCCCGCGATGACCCAATTAATATGGGGCCAGGCGTGGCGGTGCTTTGGTGTATGACCATCGTCTCCGATGGTGAATACACGCATGACATACCCATCCCAACCTTCAGTTGGAGACACCAACACCTGTTTCGATATATTCTTTACTGCTTCACTCACAACGGGGGTCCCCTTTAAATCATTAATATGGCCTACGATCATCTCTTTTTACCTCCTGTTCAAATGGACATCTCTATGTTAACGGGTCTCACCTAGTCTACAGTGCCGATATAGGTGTACCCAGCTACCTCTTTTACGGTAATACAGCGTGAAAATGCAAAAGCTTTCCCTTGGCGTAAGGTTGCCACATACAAATGACAAATGGCAATACCTATGTCGACCCCGTTCACTTTTTCGTACATGAGCGCCGAAACTGGATTTAGTTTCTTCTTATAAATATGGATATTACCATCATCACAAACAAAAAACCAATTCTGGCTATTGGTAGCCGATGGTGCGAGACGCGCACATGCAAGGCGCTCGTCACTTCCTGAAGAAATTTCTGCTAACGGTTTTCGTTTAAAATTGGCTAGCTCACGATGTGGGCTTTTAAGTGCGGGGCCAAAGGCTAAAACGATCACAAGCTGGAGTTTAGAATCCAACTGTTCTGTCGGCTTTGCCATCCCGAGCCAACAGGAACCTATTCCTTTACTTGCTAAGAACAAGTCAATTTGTTGAAACATAAAACCCACATTGGTAAGGTAACCGTCTTTAGTTTCGCTCGAAATGATAAAATAGTGGGGTGCTTTAATAGAAAATAA
>JANKMV010000498.1 GCA_024650095.1 Bacillota bacterium
CCTTTGCCACCCCAAGGCTTGTAAAGATTTTTGCTAGCCCGTCCCCTGCCGAAACGGCCACTACCGCCATACCATCTATATTCTGCGGTGTTTGCTCCTGTAAGGCTAATAAATCTGCATGCTGTTCCCGCATATTATCTACTTTGATATTATGTAGAGTGCCATGAACAATGCATTGCTCCATCAGTTGACCAGGATTATTGGTATGAATATGAATTTTAACGAGTTGGCTGTCACCAACCGCTAAAACCGAATCCCCTAGAACACTTATTTCGTCTCGGATACTATCGGGATCCAACCCTTCGCCTCGAATCATAAGTTCGGTACAATATCCGTAAACAATGTCCTCGGCATGAAAGACATCTTGCGGACGCAGAGGTCTAGGCTCATCCACTACAATTACCGCATCTGGAACTTCCTCACCTAATAACTGGAGCAGAAACCCACGATAAATATCAATAAGACCTCTACCGCCAGCATCTACCACACCTGCCTCTTTAAGAACGGGTAGCATCTCCGGTGTTTTTTTCAATACCGCTTCTGCATGCTCAACCACATCCTGCATGAGCTCAATCAGGTCAGAGCCGCGGCTAGCCGATGCGGTGGCTGCATTGGCACTCTCACGAGCAATGGTCAACATCGTGCCTTCTACGGGCTTCATAACCGCCTTATAGGCAGCCTGGACACCACTTTGCATCGCCACGGCAAACTCACGCGGCGTTACTTGGTTTTTGCCTTCAAGTCCTCGGGCAAAACCTCGGAAAATTTGTGAAAGAATAACCCCAGAATTTCCGCGTGCACCTAACAAAGACCCCGCAGCTAGCGCTGTAGCGATGCTGGATACTGTATCTTCACTTACCTTTACTATTTCCGCAAGCGCTGAACGCATGGTCAAACTCATATTGGTGCCGGTATCGCCATCTGGGACAGGAAAGGTGTTCATAGCGTTAATTACTTCCTTATTATTCTCTAAAAGGCAGGCACCGGCTCCTATCATTAACTTTAGCTCAGATCCAACAAGTTGCTCCATCATACTGCCTCCTATTTATCGGCCACTCTAACGCCCTGGACATGCACATTTACCTGCGTCACATTCAGACCTGTTAGCCTCTCTAACGTGTATTTTACTTTTTCTTGAACATTGATCGCCACCTCGGGTATTTTAGTCCCATATGATACAATGATATATAAATCAATGGCTAATTGATTCTCTTCTTGCTTTACCTCGACACCACGACTTAGATTATCACGACCTAAGAGCTCGGCAATACCATCTTTTAGCTTTGCCCTAGCAGACATCCCCACCAAACCATAACATTCCACAGCCGCAACACCGGCCAATGTAGCAATCAGTTCTTCCGAGATAACAACCTCGCCTAAATCGGTTTCCATTTTATTGGTCATCTTTACCCCTCCTGGCTAAATAGTGCATTAAGCTCACGTAGTAGATGATCTAAATCGGCACCATGTCTGCGTGCACCTTGTTCAATCGTTTCTTCCACGACGGCTAAACAGCCACTGCAGGTCATTGTAAAGGTCTTAAAGACAGTAACGGCCTGCGGATGTGATCGAATGGTCTCAAAGATTGTCATATCTTTGGT
>JANKMV010000499.1 GCA_024650095.1 Bacillota bacterium
GTTGAATTGCCTTCTTCATCATCTTTACATCATCAAATTGAATGCACCGATGTTATGGCCATGGCCTTTAAAGAAGGAGAAGAGGTATCGGAAAGGTTGCCATCATATAAACTTGACCTTCAATTTTTCCCTGAACTAGATTCTACTAATACCCGAGAAGCCATAGCACCAATAAATGTATCCATCGATAAGCTTATTCAAAAGGCCGGATTGCTCCAGGGAAAAATTAATATCCAACGAAGAGAGATGCATAAACTTATAGAAAAATATGAAAAAGATATTAATGAATTTCTTATATATGCTGGATTTCGGTATAAAGTACAAATTTTTGGGGAGGATGCACAATCTCAACTAAAGCTATTACACATAGACCATAGTGATCATCTGATTGGCGGTAATCAGCATCTTAGTTTTGGAGAACGCAATGCTTTTTCCATTGTTCTTTTTATGTATGAATGCCTGGCGAAAAATCCAGATTTGATAATATTAGATGATCCTATTTCTTCTTTTGATAAGAACAAAAAATATGCCATAATAGAAATGCTTTTTCGACGTGAAGCTGTTTCTTGTTTGAAAAACAAGACTGTTCTCATGCTTACTCATGATGTGGAACCTGTTATCGACACTATCAAGTCACTATCTCACATATTTAATAATTTAACAGCGACCTCTTTTCTAAAGTTGGCTGACGGTCAAATTATTGAGCAAAATATTGTTAAAGATGACATACAAACTTTTTCACAAACCTGTAAAACTGTACTTAATTCTAACAAAGATGTGATTATAAAGTTAATATATCTGAGACGAAGTTATGAGATATCAGATGAAAAAGGTGATGCCTATCAAGTGATGTCAAACATACTACATAAAAGAGATAGAGCTATAGATAGCAGAGAACCTAAAGATCAAAATGACCAGTATCCTGAGATGGAAGAGAATAAATTTGTATTAGGATGTGCAAACATAAAACAACATTTGCCAGAATTCTCATACTCAAACATTATTAATAGACTTTGTGATATTAGTGCATTAAAATCATTATATTTAACGTGTCAAAACGGATATGAGAAACTTCAAGTATTTAGACTTTTTGATTTTCCTGTTGAAAATTCCGTGATTCAGAAATTTATTAATGAGACCTATCACATTGAAAATGAATTCATCTGCCAACTTGATCCTGCTAAATTTGATACAATCCCAGAGTATGTAATTGCAGAATGTGATAAGATCTTATCGGAAGCTACATCATGAGTATTCTTAGGTTTAGATAAAATTAAAAGCGAGGCGTGATCTTGAAGAATGATATCAATATTTGGTATATGGCATTAGAAGAAATTAATAAAAAAATAATACATAAGAAATACACGTTTATAAGTGTCCCAAATTATATCGAGTCATATTTTTTAAAAGATTCAAAGAAAGCCATGCAGATTTATTGGAAAGAGTTATTGCAGCGACTTCATTTAGCGTCGGTTACATCTTTAATGAGAAATTTTAAGTGGATTGAAGGCATTAAGTTCGGAATTGATTCTAATAATTATATTATTTTTGCGTCCTCACTAAGGGGGTATATAGAAGCGTTTGTGGATAGTTATTACTC
>JANKMV010000049.1:0-5278 GCA_024650095.1 Bacillota bacterium
AAGCTTTTTCTAACTGAATAAGAGAAGTCTTGTCCCATTGTGAATGACAATGTATAATAGAGACAGAAAATTCAAAATAGGAGGAATAATAATGGTCTACGCCCTGTTATTAAACTGGCAAGGGTAGCAGACTAAGCAACAGTAATGTTAGAGTATGTCCATTAATACAATAGAGCAAGAGTAGGATAAAAATAAAAACAGGCGGATATTGGGAGGGATTTGCATGTTGGTGACAACAACACATACTGTAGAGGGTAAAAAAATTATTGAATATAGGGGAATTGTGTTCGGTGAAGTCATTTCAGGAGTAGATTTTGTCAAAGATTTTTCTGCTGGGTTACGGAATTTTTTTGGTGGTCGTTCGGGTGCTTACGAAGGGGAGTTAATTGAGGCACGGGAAATGGCCATTGAAGAAATGGTGAAACGTGCTACGGTAGTAGGTGCTAACGCTGTGGTCGGTATTGATATAGACTATGAAGTATTAGGCCAGGGTGGCAATATGTTAATGGTGACAGCGTCTGGGACTGCTGTTATTCTAGAAAAAAACTAACTACAGAAGATTAGCATGATAAAAATAGAAGAGGAGATGACACTATTGAATATTTTTGTTACACGACGTAGTATCAGAAAGTATACGGATCAAGCGGTTTCCGCTAGCCAGCTTGAAGAGCTGTTACGGGCAGCCATGTCTGCCCCCACAGGCAAAAATGCCAGGCCATGGCAATTTGTGGTGATTCAAAAGCGTGAGGTTTTAGACGGTATTCCTGCCTTTGCTCCCAATACTGCCCCGTTAAAAGGAGCTGCTGCTGCCATTGTTGTTTGCGGTGACTTATCCTTGGATCTGATTCCCGGCTTATGGGTACAGGACTGCACAGCGGCGACGGAAAATCTGCTTCTGGCAGCTCACGCCATTGGTTTAGGTGCAGTTTGGCTGAATGTGTATCCTAATGAGGAAAGAGTTGAGAAGATGCGTGCTTATCTGGAGATGCCGGAACATATCACACCTCTCTGTGTCGTGGCACTTGGCTACCCTGATGAGGAAAAAGAACTTTCCGATCGCTATGATCCAGAACGTGTCCATTACGATCACTGGTAAATATACGGTGGTAAAAAGATGTGACCGAGAGTCACATCTTTTTATATGGGCAAGATTAGCTATCTGCAGTACTGAAGTGCATTCCTTTCTTGCAAAACTCTAAAATATAATTGGACATACTAATAAAAAGTGGAGGTGTTATATACGTGCGAAAAATTGCGGTTCTTATCCTTCTAATGTTACTAATTGTCAGCGGATGTTCTGGGCAAAAACAAACCCCACCCACAGAACCAGAAGATGTAACAGAAACGGTGATACTGTATTACGGTGATGCAGGTAATGACAAATTAGTGACGGAGGAGCGAGAGATTACCTACACAAAAGGGGGCGATCGTTATCGTGCTACCCTAGAAGCACTAATCAGTGGTCCTGAAACAGAAGGATATACTGATAACATTCCTTCCGGGACAAGCGTCTATGGGACCATGCGTCAAGAAAAAATATTACTTGTAAACTTTACCCATCATTTTAATTCTTTTGGTGGTAGCGTAGGGGAAATCGTGGCCGTTGCGTCTGTTGTTAACACTCTCATTGAGTTTGATGATATTGAAGAAGTCAAAATCTTGGTAGCAGGCACTGAACTCATTGGCCCCAGTGGCGAACCACGAGGGTTTATGACCCGTTTTACCACAGATGAGGGTCTCCCTGCTGTTGCGGATGAGGTTACATTATATTTTGCCAAACAAGACGCCACAGCATTGATACCAGAAGAGCGTAGTATTACTTATTCTTCAGATTTAGATTTAGCAAAACGATTACGTTTGGTGCTTGGTGAGTTGATAGAGGGGCCGCAACAAGAAAACCTTGCACGCACCATTCCCAGGGAAGTGCGTGTACTGTCCATAGCGGTGCAGGATGGGATAGCTGTTGTTGATTTCTCCGCGGAGCTACATACGGAGCATACGGGTGGTTCAGCAGGTGAAACGATGACGATTGCTTCCATAGTTAATACATTGACGGATTTTGACGGTGTAGATCTCGTTGCCATCACAGTGGAAGGGGATCCATTAAATATAGAAAATGTCGTCCTTGATGCACCCATAGAGCGTCAAGATTCACTCATTGATCAACCTACCGAATAGGCTCCATTCAATAAAGATGAAGGCGTTAGCTCGCTTTGATCTTTATTTTTTTTCACCAATATGAGCGCATTTCTTGCTCCACCGAAATGTAGGGAACGGTCTTGACCGTTGGCGACTCCATAAGACCGAGCGTAGGAAATTGTTATTTATACTTGACATTACTAACATTGTTTGTTATATTAACATTGTTAAATAAACTAACAATGTTAGGAGAATCGCCATGAGAACGTTACTCTTGTATGCAAGTAAACATGGTTGTGTGGAAAAGTGTGCGCAGTTAATGGTAGAGCGAATTCCTCATCAAGTAAAAACTATCAACCTAGCCAAAGAGAAGGTGCTAGATTTGGCTGAGTACGATACAGTGATTATTGGGGGATCCATCCATGTGGGTAAAATTCAAAAGGAGGTTAGCCAATTTTGTGTTGAAAATGAAAAGGAGCTACATAAGAACAGGGTGGGACTTTATCTCTGTTGCGCTAATGATGAGCAAGTAGAGGCACAAATGAAAGAGGCATATCCCTCGTCTTTGCTGCAACACGCTGTGGCAGTTGAACATTTAGGGTATGCTTATTACTTTGATAGAATGAACTTTATTGAGAAAACCATAATTCGCAAAATTGCTAAAACAAGTACAACCACTGAAAAGATAGCTCTCGCCAATCTGGAACGATTTATTACGAAGCTCTATGCAAAGGAGCTGTCATGAGTAATAAAGAAATACAGCGTCAACGAATGACACGATATTTTATCGATGCAGCAAAAACAATCATCCGTACTGAAGGCGCTGCTGATGTGACTGTGCGGAAAGTTGCGGAAGTGGCAGGGTACTCATATACCACCATGTATAATTACTTCGCAGATTTAAATGAATTGCTTTGGTATGTGATTGCCGACTATGTAGATGAAATGGTCACCGTTATGCGAAATACAGCAGAAGAACAAAAAAAGGCTGGTTTGGACGATGTGGCATTATGTAAGGCAACACTGACTGCATATGTCAATTTTTATCTCGATAATCCTGGTGCTTATAGATTTGGGTTCTTTGAACAGATTGGTGAACCACCGCAAGCAGTGCTTGAGAAACTACAAACTCCCGTAATGGCTAACCTGCAAGCGGATCAATTGTTGGCATGTGTTGAAAAAGGATTGTTGGTGCAGGAAGACCTTGCCGTTATCAGTGATCTCATGACTGGTTTTGTCCATGGCTTGCTTCTATTTTACTTTTCTGAACGCCGACAACTCGGTGAAAAGCAGTTATTTGCTAAACTTGAACAAGGTGTTGATTATCTATTGAAGAGAAAAGAAGGGAAAGATGGTGACGATTAGATGTTACGAAAAGGATTGATCACTCTTTTAGTTGCAGCTGTGTTATTTGGGGCAGGTATTGGTTTTTCACTATGGAAGGGCACGAATGAAATAAAGCAGATGACTGTGGGTGATGTTACGGTAGCAGATATAGCTGATGGAGTTTATCAGGGTGATACCACCGCAGGTGCCATTAAGGTTTTGCTTGAAGTCACAGTGAGAGATGCAAAAATTGTTGCCATAAATATACTTGAGCATGATAATGGACAAGGTGAAGCAGCTGAAAGTATAGTCGAGGAAATTATTGCTAAACAATCTCTACAGGTAGATACTATTTCCGGTGCAACATATAGTAGTACAGTCATTCTTAAAGCGGTGGAAGATGCACTACAGAATGGCTAAATGTAAAGTCACAGACATGTAGGGGACAAAACAGGGTCTACTTTCTTGTCTGCTAGCAATTATATCGCTTAAACCAATAGCAAAGCGCGCCGTTCAGGCGCGCTTTTGATTTATTGTTTTTTAATATCTATGCCACCAGAGACAGAGCGAACGTCGATGGAATGTTCATTGCTGCCGACGATGCCAGCAAAATCACGGCTAGAAGACGAATTGATGGTGATGGGAAATTCACTATTTACTTTTCCGGATACGGATTGCAGGCGAACTTCGAACTGGGCTGTTGCGGGAAGAGAAAGCTCTGTGCGCCCAGACGTGGTATTAAATTCAATATCATGTGCGTATTCCCTATACTCGACGGTTAAGTCGCCGGATACTGAATTGGCACTGATCATGCCACTAAAGTCGTCAATATTCATATTACCAGATGTGGTCTTTATTACTAATTGTTCAGCCTCGACAGCATCGCTTTCTATATCCCCAGAAACAGAATTGAATTCAAGTTGTTTAAGGGTTAATTCAGCAATATCCAGTTCCCCAGAGACGGTATCTACGCGAATGCTTTCTGCATATGTTTTGGGAGTGTATATGTCAAGAGTAAGTCGAATCCTTGCGTTTATATTCAAGCCTGTTCGTGGTCGAACCTCGATCTTGAGGCGGCTTCCGTTTTGATGGGCAAATTCGTCCGGGAGTATATCCTTCGTTACTTCGCCATAAAGATGAACTTTCACCACGGAATCGTCCACTGGGATAATATTTACATCTGTACTGATGGTGTTAATTTCAATCTCTTTAATTTCAGCAGCGGTAAATTCAAACGTTTCATCTATATCTTCTAAACCGATGCTGAATCCAGCATCACCGAGGGGTAATATTCTGCCACCCAAGGCACTTGCTAAGCCAAACGATGCCAACATCACGACGATGAGCACTAAGACAAGGTTTCTGATATTAATTTTCATGATTAAGCCCCCTTAATAATCTTGAGATTGAATTTTAGATAGCGGACCATGCCACTAAAGAGGAGTTTGCCGAGATAGACGTCACCGATTAAAAACAACAACCCGAGACATATCAAGCCAATGGAGGCGAAAAGGGTTGCTTCTGGTCTGATAAACTGAAATAGAGTAGAATCAAAGGTGATGGGTAGAATGGGTCCAAACACAGAGGCAGCAAAAATAGCTATACCTGCAACGATGATGGAGCCGGCCGCAACAAACAGGCCAAATAATGTTCCCAGGAGAGCAAGGAAGGGACCGAGGACAACAACTAGATTGAAGAAGCCCATACCCAATGTAGCTAGAACTGCACGAAATGTATTGCTGACAGAAGTTTCCTCTTCTGCTTTCTTTACATGGTAGTTGGCGTTAAACTGTCGTGCAAGGTAGTTCGGATC
>JANKMV010000049.1:5288-10540 GCA_024650095.1 Bacillota bacterium
TCACCAAGGGCAGTTACAATTTCTTCTTCTGTCTTTCCTTCACTTACACCAATTTGAAAATATTCTTCGTAATCATAGATGATTTCATCAAGATCGACTGCTGGCATATTCTTCAAAGCCCGCTTTAATGTAGCTAAAAATTCTTCTTTATTCATTTTCCGCGCCCCCCTCAATAATCTTATTAACTCCCTCTACAAAGGTAAACCATTCTTGACTGAGTGTTGTTTTTGTTTCTCGACCTAGTTCTGTCAGTTGATAATACTTACGTGGTGGTCCCTCTTGCGATTCCTGTAAGTACGTTGTAAAAAACCCGTCATCCTTTAAACGTTTCAAGAGTGGGTAAATCGTTCCTTCTGAGATGGAAATATTTTTTGAGATTTCATTGACGAGTTCATAACCGTACCGGTCCTGTTGCGCCAATAGAGCTAGCACACAGAGTTCCAAGACACCTTTTTTAAATTGTATGTTCATGTAAATCCCCCTTTCTGTGAGGATGTTTCTTTTACAATTATAAGATATCACAAGCTACCGTATAACGCAAGGTACCATGTTAAGTTTAATTGTTAAGATTCATTAATAGTGCCTTGTCCACAAGATGCTATATATTTCTCTAATTGGAGAAAAATAAAGGGAGACGCTATGTATTTGTGGAAGATGTCAACAATTCAAAGTTTAGGAGAAAATTATGACAAAAATCGATTTAATAGCCACGGCTGCTTTTGGCCTAGAAGCCATAGTGGCCAAAGAATTAAAAGAGCTTGGGTATAAAGATCAGATGGTGGAAAATGGAAGAGTTACCTTTCGCGGAGACGAAGAAGCCATTTGCAGAACGAATCTTTGGCTACGTTCAGCTGACCGGGTGCTGGTAAAAGTAGGCGAGTTTGAAGCGACCACGTTTGACCAATTATTTGAACGGACGAAAGCGTTACCGTGGCCAGACTGGTTGCCTGTGGATGCAGAATTTCCCGTAGACGGTAAGTCCATTAAGTCCAAACTATTTAGCATCTCTGACTGTCAGGCCATTGTCAAAAAGGCCATTGTGGAAAAGATGAAACAAACCTATAAAAAAGACTGGTTTGATGAAACAGGCCCGAAATATAAGATTGAAGTGGGTCTACTCAAGGATCGGGCGACACTCACTATAGATACAAGCGGAGCGGGTCTACATAAACGAGGGTATCGTGAGCTAACGGCTCAAGCACCATTACGGGAGACATTGGCTGCGGCTCTTGTACGTCTTAGTAAATGGCCTTCCGATCGAGTGTTGGCAGACCCATTCTGTGGTTCCGGAACGATTCCCATCGAAGCCGCCCTCATGGCTTTAAATATTGCTCCAGGACTCAAGCGCAGTTTCATCTCAGAAAGCTGGCCTACGTTATCACAAAAAGGGTGGCAAACAGCCCGTGAAGAGGCCCAAGACGCAATTATCCAAGATCGTACTTTACGTCTCTTGGGTACTGATCACGATGAAAGTGTTTTAAGTTTGGCTCGTCATCACGCTCGTAAAGCGGGTGTGGAAAGCCATATCCATTTCCAACAGCTATCATTTTCGGATTTTCGCTCCCGTTATGACTACGGTTATATTATTTGTAATCCCCCCTACGGTGAGCGAATGGGTGAAATAAGGGAAGCGGAAGAATTGTATCATGAGATGGGAAAAGTATATGTTACCCTACCGACGTGGTCTTTTTTCGTGATCACATCACATAAAGAATTTGAAAAGCTCTTCGGTCGTCCTGCTAACAAAAAGCGTAAACTATATAATGGACGCATTGAATGCAATTATTATCAATATTTCGGACCCGATCCCACAAATAAGTAGGTGCAAGGCGGGGAAGAACTGTAGCAAAAACTGCTACCTTTTGGGACTCGTTATCTACTATGAGACTCACAGAAGGAGAATGTATGTATAAACATATTTTATTTGATCTTGATGGAACATTAACTGACCCAGCCGCAGGTATAATTAAATCGCTGCGCTTTGCCTTGGCTAAAATGGGTGTACAAGAAGTGGATGAGGATAAATATCGTCAGTTTATTGGTCCACCGCTCAAAGACTCTTTTCGAACGATTTTTTCTTTTAGTGAAGAGCAAATTGACGAAGTCATTCGCATTTATCGCGAGCATCATGTGGTAAGTGGGCTGTATGAAAATAAGGTTTTCCCTGGAGTACGGGAACTCTTGCACGATCTTCATGCTGCGGGCAAAACCTTGTATGTGGCAACAACTAAAATGACGGGCTTTGCAGAACTGATTCTTAGCCATTTTGAGTTAGCTAATTATTTTACCAATGTCATCGGGGGTCACCCTGATGGAACACGAACGGCCAAAGTGGAAATTATTGCAGAAATTCTACAGAACATTCCTCAAAGTGAATATAAAGAGACAGTTATGATTGGTGACCGCATGTTTGATTTGGTGGGGGCCAATGCCCACGGCTTGGATACCATTGCCGTCACATATGGGTACGGCAAAGAGGAAGAGCTTCGTGCGCAAAAGCCAACCCATCTCGCCCACTCCGTGGCAGAACTTGGCGTACTTTTAGGCATAGCTTAATCAAAGCGTTGCAATATTTTAGTACTGCAAGGCACGTGTTAAGGAAATTGAATAAGCGTGCCTTGCTTGCACTGGTAGTAATATGTCGCTTGCAATTAGCAAGCGGCTAAGGTAACCAGTACTACAAGGCACGTGATAAGGAAATTGAATAGGCGTGCCTTGCTTGCATACCTGCAGAGGAGAGTGTGTTTTTTATGTATGATATCGCCATTATTGGGGCCGGGCCAGCAGGAGCGACGTTGGCCCGACTTCTTGGTTATCGTTATCGTATTTTACAAATCGATAGACGTACGCTAACGGAGCCATACCTTGGGGGTCCGGGTAACAAATGCTGTGGCGGTCTTCTCGCTCCCGATGCACAAAAAATATTGGGGATGATGAGTTTAGCACTCCCGCAGCAAGTGATTGTGGGACCGCAACTCTTTGTGGTCCGTACCATCGATTTACAACAAGAGCGAGAACGATATTATCAACGTTTTTATATCAATCTAGATCGGGAAAAATTTGATCACTGGTTATTTTCACTAATACCCCCCTCGGTTGATGTGCGAACGCCTGCATTATGTAAAGACATTCGGCAGGAAGGAAACCATTACACATTAGATGTGGTGGAACAAGGAAAACGTTATAGCGAAAAAGCACGATTGGTCATTGGCGCAGATGGTGCTGGCTCCATCGTGAGGAAGAGATTTTTTCCACAGGATCACAATGTCGTTATGTATAGTGCGATCCAAGAATGGTTTGCTGTAAAAGAGGTACCACCCCATTTTTCGGTATTTTTCGATAGTAGTTTATCGGATTTTTATGGTTGGAGCATTCCGAAGGAAGAATCCTTACTTGTGGGGGCAGCGTTAGCACCTCGGCAGCAGGCAACACTGACCTTTAATCGATTAAAAGAAAAATTAATTGCCTATGGTTACCCGCTCCATACACCGCAGAAAAAAGAGGGAGCCCTCATTGCCCGGCCCCGCCGTGCTCCACGCTTCGTTGCTGATGCAGCTGGAGTGGCACTGATTGGAGAGGCAGCGGGTTGGATAAGTCCCAGTTCAGCCGAGGGATTTAGTTATGCTTTTCGCAGTGCTTTGATAGCGGCCACTTGTTTGGAAGCTGGGATAGCAGGTTTTACCGCCCGCTACCAAAAAGAAACTGCGGTCTTGCGCCGCAACATAGTGATGAAGAATTTGAAATTACCCTTTATGTATCAGCCGTGGTTGCGTAGAATTGTCATGGATCTGGGTATTGAAGCGGTTAATATTATGCCTGTGCATAATCTGCCTAAAATAGACATATAGGGGAAGAAAATAGCCGTAACGGGCTGGAAAATATAGTAGATTTTAAAAAAACTTAATTTCTGTGTTGAATTATGTAAAGAAACAGTAACAAAAGGAAAGCTCATTTCTGTTATGATTAGAAAAGGACATGAAAAAAGGAGCTTTCCTATGACTAAATTTCTTATATTGGTGCTGGCGTTGATCTTACTTTTACCTGGGTGTGGTACACAAGTTAATTTGGATACAGCTCCAGTTGAAGAGTTAGATACGTCGGCTAGAATTGTTAACTTGGCTGATGTTGAATTTGTAATGGTACCTGACTTTAACTACTATATCCTGTTAGAAGAAAAGATGAGTGCCGATAGTACTATCTTCATTCGTCGTTATGTTAAATATGATGGTTTTAAAAATACTGTAACCGAAGTAGTGCAAGATACACAAGTGCCAGTGCGCGAGCAAAGCGTGGAGGAAGCGAAGGCTTGGATCCGAAAAAACGAACCCACTAACTTGGAATTATTACCCCAAACCTTTGTTAGTAATAGTGTACAAACACAATGGCAAGATACAAATTATGATGCCAGTGTGGAAGAGCCACAACTAATTTCACTTGAGAATCTTAAAAGGCGTGGTGCCATTTCTCGCTTGAATGAAATGTTCATAATTAAAACGAAACCAGAAGAAATGGTGTCCTTAATTGAAGCGGTTGAAAAGGAATTCCTCACATATTATCCTAACTTACGAGTAGACCGAAAAGTGGAAGCACTACCACGTTCTTTTACTTATGAGATGAAGCTAACCTTGTTTGAGCAACCGCTGGCCCATGCTTCACGTTCTCTCACCACCGCCACCATCGAACTGACATATCTCATTGATGAGTTGGGAAACCCTCTTGAGTTAACGTATGATGCATCATTTGAGGATCATACCCCCCCCGCAGAAACGAGATGGTTATCGGATATTAATCAAATGGGCACCTTTATGATGGAAATGCGAGATGCTTTAATTGGACAAATAAGTCTTTATGGTGTAACAACACATAATCCAGCACTCACGTACGCCAATGTTACTCTAAACTATGAAAGTTTGGAAACAGAAAATTATGTTACAGAGAAAATTTTCATACGTTAGAATACTAAAAAGCGCGTTCGGAGCCATCCGAGCGCGCTTTTTAGTACTGGTAGTACAACAAACTATCGCTTGCACCTAGCAAGCGGCGAATGAGACCAGTACAGAAAGGGTGCATAAGGAAACTGAAAAGGCACCCTTTCTAGTACTGGTGCAATAACAATCGCTTGCAGTTAGCAAGCGGTGAATGTGTTCAGCATTAACGAGCGCGCGAGAGGAAAATGAATAAGCGTGTCTTTCTGATGGGTTATTAAGATTAAGACCAATGCATTGCCACTATATTCCTCGGCACGATTGCAT
>JANKMV010000004.1:0-18923 GCA_024650095.1 Bacillota bacterium
CGCCTTGCTTATACTGGCAGAAATTATTTCGCTTGCAATCAGCAAGCGGCTAGTGTAGCCAGTATTGCAAGCACGCATGAGGGAGCCGAATAAGCGCGCTTGCTTATTTTCTTAATTATTTTTAAGAAATATTAATATTTACTTAACTTTTAGCAGGAATTACGTAATAACTTGCCGAATATAGTAATCGGTTCAAAAAAGACGCTTATTTCAGGGGAAATTTTACTTAAACGTGTGAGGTGGATTATGCATAACAATCAATTTACAGCTGTTTGGCAAAAAGTACGCTTACATGTATGCAACAAAACAGCAACTATGAAGGAAAAATTTAAGGCAACACTACATAAAGGCCGCATGGCTATCAAACGTACATACGGGAACAGCAAGGATGCCATAGCTAGTCTTTATGGGAGGCTCTTGGCCATCAGTCCTCGTGTTAAGCATTCTGTTTTAGCGGTCCTGGTACTTGCCTTGCTCATCACCTCTACTAGCGTGTATGCCTATATCGGTTCATTTACTTATGTTGTGTATATAGATGATCAAGAAGTGGGCTATGTGACAACGGAAACTGTTATTCCTGATTTTATCGCTGGTTGGCAAGCACAGCAAAGCGAGCTAGCGGGTGCAGATTTGATCACCGAGCAAGAAATAGAGGTTACACGTGAGCAACGGAAAGGCATCAAGGAAGATGATGAGGCAGTAAAACAGTATATTCGTGAAGAGGTAGAATTGGGCGTTTATGCTTACATGGTTATGATTAATGATAAGCCCATCTTACCGGTAGCTACCACGGATGATTACAACCAAGTCATTGAAGAACTAAAAAATATCTATATTACAGACGCAGAGAATGCTGTAATTCAAGCCGTTGTGTTAAGTGATAAACTGGAAGCACGCCTTACCCTTGTGCAACCGACTGATATTTATTCTGTAGAAAAGACAGTGGAACTTTTGTGTTATGGTACAGATAAGCGTGAAACCTACATAGTATCTCGTGGCGATTCCCTGTGGTCCATTGCCCATGAAACGGAAATGTCCGTTACGGATATAAAAAATGCCAACCCCGAATTAGTATCAGACAAGCTTATGCCCGGGGATCAGTTAAGCTTAGTTGTTTCGGAACCTATGGTTAATGTTTCTGTGACACAGGATATTGTGGTCTCGGAAAGCATTGCGTACGAAACCGAAACTAAAGAAGATAAGACCATGTACAAAGGAACGTCAAAAGTCCTGCAAGCGGGTAAAAAGGGTAGCAAAGAGATAACGTACCGTGTGACGCAGGAAAATGGCAGAGAAGTTAAGCGAACCAGCTTAGCGGAAAAAGTAATCAAGGAGCCAGTTACAAAAATCATAGCTAAGGGAACTAAGGCAGTGCCAGTCCCATCTGGGGGTAGCAGTGGCACGGGTCGTTTCCTCTGGCCTGTTGCCGGTCGTGGAACCATTACATCCCGCTATGGTTATCGCTGGGGCGGCTTCCACCGAGGGCTCGATATCGCCACGCCATCAGGTACAGCTGTTTTAGCCGCCGATAGTGGTAGAGTTACTCAGTCCGGTTGGCAGGGAGCCTATGGTATATTGGTTACCATTAACCACGGTAATGGCTACGTGACAAAATATGCTCACAATTCGGCCACTCTTGTTACTGTGGGACAAAATGTGCAAAAAGGACAACAAATTGCTCGTTCTGGTAGCACCGGTAATTCCACGGGTCCTCACCTACATTTTGAAGTGATTAAAAATGGATCTAACGTAAACCCATTATCTTATCTATAAATATCCATGAGCACACCGATCGGTGTGCTCATTTATGTTACTGCAAAGCGTATTTTTTCTTGTCACTAAACAATAAAGCCCTTGTAATATGGTTGTAATAAAGAGGTTGTATAATAAAAACAAGGTTTGACCCCCTCTTAATATATTTTTTTCTTTTCAACGTGGTGCGCCACGTTGTTTTTTTTGTCAAAGTTGCTGTCCTTTACCAGTGAATCAGCTACATAAACCTGTTACAATGGTAGTACTATTTGTATACAGAGGGGGGAGGCTGCAGGAGATGGTGAAAATGGTAAAGCGAGCAAACGTGACCGCAGTTTTATTCCTTTGTTTTTTGTTTTTATTCTCCTCTGCATCCTTCTTCGGTGACACTGCATACGCCGGTTGGAAATTCCTAACTGCCCTATCCACAAGAAGGCACTATCGAGATTGGCAAGCGCTAGAGACGTCACATTTCCGACTGCGATATACGGAGGCAGACGAACAGTTAGCGCCTTGGCTTGGCAGAGAAGCTGATCAGGCGGCCAAAGAAGTATCAACTATTTTACAGCACCAGCAAACAGTAAAGCCATGGTTGGTGATCTCGCCTGATCAGGGTACGCTGAGAGAGGTGTTCGGTTGGGGCGAAGGCACAGGTGCCTTAGGAGTCTACGTGGCAGAAACCATTATTATACTGTCTCCGCAGGCATGGGAGTGGGAGGTACCCGCACAGCGCCAAGCGGTCTTTGCAGAACAAGGACCACTCGTGCATGAATATACACATTATGTATTGGATGCTCGCGCTCAGGGCAATTATACTCGCTGGTTTAGCGAAGGCCTTGCCCAGTATGTGGAGTATAGAGTCAATGGCTATGAATGGATAGAAGCTAGTAGTTCATTAGCAAATCCTCACTATACGAAGCAAGAGTTGGAGCAATATTTCGATCAATTGCCCAATCAGGCGCTTGCCTATAGGCAAGCATTCAGTATGGTTAGCTATTTAGTAGAGCTACAAGGGGAAGCTGGTTTAAATAAGATGATCGATCTTCTTGGGCAAGGGACTCCCTTCTATGATGCGCTCAGGCAAAACTATGGCCTTGAGCAACTAGATTTTATAGCTGGGTGGCGTTCTTGGGTACAAAAGGGTGTGCGGTGGTACGAAATAAAAGGGTAGAGAAAAAGCGCAAGTGCGCTTTTTTTGTTAGAGTCATTCCTTTGCTTGGCAACTTTTATGTTAAGCAGGAAATGCAGGCTTTAAACAGAAGTAAACAAAGTAATAAATAGACTGTCAGAGGATGGGGTGAAAGTATGTCGCGTGCAAAAATTCTTGTGGTTGATGATGAAAAGCCCATCGCAGAAATCCTTCGCTATAATTTAGAGCAAGATGGCTACGAAGTAGCCGTAGCTTATGATGGAGAAGAGGCCCTGGCACAGGCGCGTAAACTGCATCCGGATCTAATCCTCCTCGATATTATGTTACCTAAAAAGGATGGTTTCGCGGTTTGTCGCGAGATCCGTCGTCTGAGTAATGTCCCCATTATCATGCTAACGGCAAAAGATACCGAGTTGGATAAGGTTTTGGGTCTAGAACTAGGTGCGGATGATTATGTAACCAAACCCTTTTCCGCTCGGGAAGTAGTGGCACGCGTGAAGGCCTTGTTGCGGCGTGTGATAGCCCTTAAAGAAGATGCTTTAGGGGAAGTGCTTGCTTGTCAAGATCTACAAGTTGACACCGGCCGAATGGAAGTTATGAAGGATGGTCACATGGTGGAGTTAACCTACCGCGAATACTTACTATTAACCTACCTCATGCGTCATGCCGGCTTTGTTATTAGTCGAGAAAAGTTACTAGAAGAAGTTTGGGGTTATGATTTCTATGGCGATGAGCGCACAGTAGACGTAACCATTCGTCGTTTACGGGAAAAAATAGAACTAAAACCTAGTGAGCCAAGTTATATCCTCACCAAGCGTGGCGCCGGGTACTTTATGGGGAAAAAGAGAAATGTTTAAAAGCATTCAGTGGAAACTGGTTCTAATTTATTCTTTACTCATTTTATTTGCCATGCAATTTTTCGCGGTCTTTCTTTCCCAGTCACTTGAGGATTATTATGTGAACACATACTCAAAAAACTTGGAATCGCAGGGATTATTGTTGGTTAACTTTCTTGAACGCTATTTTGATGATAGTGACGGCGAAGACGCAAATAATGCCATTGATGATTTAGTTCTTGAGTATTCTCGCTATGCGGGTACCACAGATATCATGGTACTAGATGCGTTTGGTCGTGTTATCTCATCGTCGCGACAAGAAAATCAACTTCGTGGCCAGCGGATTATGCAGGAGGAAATTACACGCGCATTGATGGGTAACAGTAGTGAAGCTATCCGCCTAGATCCAGAAACACGGGAGCGCATGAAATACTTAGCTCTTCCAGTGTTTTCGGGAGAAAGGCAGCAAGGCGTTGTCTATGTAATCGGCTCGTTAGAGCCGATATATAGTACGTTACGTGAGATACAGTTAATTTTTCTCACCGGAGCACTCATGGTGATTGGTATTACCATCCTGCTCGGTTTTTTTCTGGCGAAATCCATAACCGGACCTATTCAAGAAGTGACATCTAAGGCAGCACAAATTGCACATGGAGATTTTCGTCAACGTATTACTACTCATTCCGAGGATGAAATTGGTCGTCTTGGCGATATGTTTAATTATTTGTCTCAGCAGTTAGATGCCACTCTACAGGAGATATCCTCTGAGAAAGGAAAAGTAGAAGCCATTCTTAATCATATGACTGATGGCATTGTGGCGCTGGCACGTGATGGCCAAGTCCTACATGTAAATCCAAAAGCTCGGCGTCTCCTGGGTCTAAGCGCGGGTGAAGAATTGTCTATGGACTCTCTAACTCAGCTGGTTTCCCAAATTGACGTGGCCCAGTTGCTAAAGACAGGACAACAGGATAGCCATGAAGTGGTTATTGCTGCTCCGCAGCAGCAAATAATTCATGCTAATTATGTGCCCTTTCATACACAAGATGTGGCGGAGCCAGACTATTTCTCTGGGATACTGATTGTGTTACATGACGTGACGCAAGAACGGGAACTCATTCGCATTCAGCAGGAGTTTGTTGCCAATGTATCGCACGAGTTGCGTACGCCCTTGACGACGTTGAAGAGTTATACCGAGACTTTACTTGATGGAGCCATGTTACAGCCAGATACTTGTCTTTCCTTTCTGACCACGATGGAGAAGGAAACTGAGCGCATGGTGCGTTTGGTTAGGGATCTTTTATCATTGTCCCAACTCGATTATAGGCAAGTGGGCTGGCATAAAGAGAACCACTATCTTGATGACGTAATAAAAGAAGTGGTCAATGAGTTAAAGATAAAAAATAAAACAGATACTCGTCGTGTTACCGTTTCACTACCGGTATTCCCTGTGACCGTGTATGTTGACCGAGATAAGATTAAGCAAGTGTTACTTAACATTATGCAGAATGCGCACAAGTTTACTGAGGTAGATGGACATATTGCCATCTTACTCGACCAAACGGACAGTGATGCAATTATCCAGGTAATAGACGACGGTATGGGTATTCCGGCTGAGGATGTTGAACGTGTGTTTGAACGATTTTATCGTGTCGACAAAACTCGTTCACGGGAGTATGGTGGTACGGGCTTAGGTCTGTCCATTGCACGAGAAATAATAGCCGCCCATGGTGGCACCATTTCTCTAGTTAGTGAGCAAGATTTTGGGACGACGGTGACAATCACTGTGCCCTTAGTGGTTTTAAAGGAGGATGGTGGAACATGCGCGAGCGCATAAAGTCAATTGTCCTTCTTATTTTGATCATTACCAGTCTTTTTTTCACGACCTTCCTCCTCTTCGGAAAACCGTATCTGGAGACAGCAACTCCGCCGGCATATGAACAACTCACATTTGGTGAACTACGCCCGCTAGAGGAACAAATTCTGCCCACTCTACGTCTGGGTGAAGAGGATCAGTGGTTACGTCTGCAGCCCTGGCACGAGGGTTATGATGAGACGTGGGAGTGGCTATTAGTCTTGCTCCAGCTCGCGGAAGAAGCACAGCCACATGATCCTCCCGCCGCTACCAGCGGCCAACAAGTGAGAATGGCGTTTTCTGTACCGGCAGATCTCTCTTGGTGGTTACCTAGTGCTCGTATTGCGGACATGCGCATAGAGGAGGCTAGCTGGTTTGCCGAAGAACCACAAGTGCTCTGGTATCGCCAAGCAAGCGGGGAGTGGCTGCGGGCATCGTTGCGCACTCTTCCCAGTAACTGGAGTGCCCGCCTCGGGGAGCTTTTTGCCCTGGGTGAAGAAATGCATCTGGCCACACCGGCGGAGTTGGGAGAGCTGGCTGCGGCGGATGAAGGCGTTCTGCTTTCGCAGACGGTACCGGCACTAGCCGTTCATACCACAGTGGAGGAATCACTAGAAACAGAGAAATTATTGCGGAGTATTTTTGTGAACATGGCGTTAGTGAGACGTATTGAAGAGCGTGATGGAGCCATGATTTATACAGATGGTCAAAGGGGATTGCGTCTTTTTGTCCATGGTGAACTCGAGTATACTGCGCCAGAGAATGAACCGGGTGTAAAGCAGTTGGCGCTAACAGACGCATTACGCCTAAGCGCTCAGTACCTGCAGTTGATGGGTGGATGGCCAGACGATCTGATGGTTGAAGTGGTGAATGCTACAAAACAATCCGTAAATAATGTGGCACAATGGCACACGTATGAGATCCTATTTCGCTCTGTGCAAAAAGGGCTCCCACTCGTTGGTGCTACCCCCGCCTTACAGTTATACTTATCTGACCGCGGTGTCATATATTATAATAGGCAAATTCGTAGGTTAGGGAATGCAACGGCGCCGGTAGCTCCCCTTGTTGCCCCACGCGTGGCCATAGCTGCGGTTGCTAGCATCTTGGGGTCACAAGCAGCAGAAGGAAAGCTTGCGATGGTGGAGCCGGTGTATTATCTGGAAAATGATGCGAGGGGACAATCATTAGCCCGTCCGGCTTGGCGAATTCAGCTACAAAATCAGGAGGTCGCCATCGTAGATGGGCACTCAGGCGAATTTATAACCTGGCTGGAGTAGGAGGTTTACTGTGGATCTATCAAGGGTAAAAACAGTTTTAATTGTGGCATTCTTGGGGTTAAATATATTCTTAGGCTATAAACTTTGGCTCGTACCACAAACTCTTCGTCAGGCAAGTGTACTAACCCGTGAACAGATGGAGCAGACAGCAGAATTACTAGCAGAGCACGGCTTTGAACTAGAAGTCCCGCTGCCGAAACAAATTCCTCGCCTAGCTCTCCTCCATGTATCACGGCAGCAACTTGAGGATGCTAGTTGGGTGTATAACTTTTTGGGAGAGCAGGTGCCAAACGTACAGTATGCTGATGGTAAGACTGTTTATACTGTGGGAGCTGCGTCACTCGAAGTAGCGGATAACGGACATATCGTGTACAAGTCGGGGTTGCAAGGGACAGGGGGCGAAAATTCAAGAGCTCTTGCAGAGCGACAGCTTCGTGAGTGGGATTTATGGCAGCATAATATGAAGTTAGATTTGGCCGTGCCGTGGGGTCAAAATGGCTATCGCTATCGCTTTGTACAAACATATCAAAGCTTTCCTCTCTTTTTCAGTGACGTCGAAGTATTTCTTCGTGACGGGGTCTTGCAAGAACTGCATCTAAACCAAGCATCAGCCCACGGCTTTGGGGATAAAGAAGTCACTGTGATTTCGGCGCAGACGGCCATCGAAACCTTTGTCAGAGAAGCACCTGCATTAAATAAAAAAAGTATCATCGATATTTCACTTGGCTACTACAGTTTGAATTACGACGCGGAACGTTGGGAAAGTGCTCCCGTGTGGAGAATTGCCACAGCAGATGGTACATCTTTCTATATTAATGCGTTTACGGGTGAAGCAGAAAAATCTGCTTTGTAAAGTTTAGCAAAAAACAGGAATTAAACATTTTTGCAAGAATGTATAGGTAGTTATAGGCAAAAGAGAACAGGTGACTATCAGGAGGATTGTTTCATATGCCCAGACTTCATGTAACCGGCGGTAATCCGCTAGGCGGTACCGTTAAAATTAGTGGTGCAAAGAATGCAGCTGTAGCCATCATTCCAGCCGCTCTGCTTACGGAAGCACCGGTACGAATCGAAAATTTACCAGATATCCAAGACATCCAAGCACTGGTTGAAATATTACAATATCTCGGCGTTAAGGTCGTATGGGAAACGCCTACGACACTATTTATCGACGCATCAACTCTTTCTAAATGGCAAGCACCGTATGAGCTTGTAAAAAAGCTACGCGCTTCGTACTATTTAATCGGAGCATTGTTGGGTCGCTTTGGGCGTGCTTATGTGCCGGTACCTGGTGGATGCGATCTCGGACCCCGCCCCATTGACCAACACATCAAGGGCTTTGTTGCTATGGGGGCCAACGTTGAAGTTGAGCATGGCCTGATCAAAGTAGTTGCAAACAAATTGATGGGTACGGAAATCTATCTAGATGTGGTTAGTGTTGGTGCCACTATTAACATTATGTTAGCGGCGGTCCGCGCATCAGGAAAGACTATTATAGAAAATGCTGCCAAAGAGCCTGAGATTGTGGATGTTGCCAACTTTCTCAATGCCATGGGAGCTAAAATTCGTGGTGCCGGTACTGATGTTATTAAAATTACGGGGGTACAAGAGCTAGGCTCCGCCACACACTGTGTCATTCCAGATCGGATTGAGGCCGGGACCTACATGATTGCCGCTGCTGCCACGATGGGTAATGTAGCGATACAAGGCGTGATCCCAAAACATTTAGAACCGATAACGGCTAAACTGCGTGAAATGGGCATGGCGGTGGATGTGGCAGATGATCAACTACATGTTGTCGGCACTTCCAATGCACAACCGGTCGATATTAAAACCTTTCCTTACCCTGGCTTCCCCACTGATATGCAATCCTTGGCGATGGTCCTTTTAACGCAAGCAACAGGGAGTAGCGTCATTACAGAAAATGTTTTTGAAGGGCGTTTTAAGCATGTGGATGAATTGAAGCGGATGGGGGCAAGGATTAAAGTGGAAGGACGTACCGCCATCATTGATGGTCGTACCCGGCTGAGCGGGGCGCCTGTGAAAGCAACGGACTTGCGGGCGGGCGCAGCGTTTATTATTGCAGGTCTCATTGCAGAGGGTGAGACGGTGATTAGCGAGGTAGACCATATTTACCGTGGCTATGAAAATGTTTGCGAAAAACTAACGGCATTGGGTGCTGTGATTAAACAAATCGGGTAAGGAGGACGAAGAAATAGATGCGTATCCTTCTAGCTAGGCACGGACAGACGGCTGCCAATGCCGCAGGTCGTTTTCAAGGGACACTAGATTTTCCCCTGAATGCAAAGGGGCGTAAGCAGGCTCAACAGCTAGCGCCGCTACTTGCACAGTATACTCCAGGGAAGCTTTTCACCAGTAATCTCAGACGTAGTATTGAAACAGCCGCACCTACTGCCCACCTATTGGGTATAGAGCCTACGGCCTCCCCTGTCTTTAGAGAATACTCGTGGGGTATCCTAGAAGGGCTATCGCGGAGTGAAATAAAGGAACAACATCCCGTACTCTTTTCTCAACTCGATGTAAACTTACGCGGAGCAGAGATCCCTCAACAAGAACCACTAGAACAATTCCGTGAGCGTCTTCGGCAGGGGTTAGCGCTTCTGTTGGCGGAGGATAACCCCTGCACTGTGGCATTAGTCGGTCATGGCCGTTATTTAAACGCGCTTGTAGTAGAGTTTCTTGGTTTAGATATTACTGGGCCATGGCCTTTTTCATTTGCCTCGGCCGCCGTTACACTCCTAGAGATACAGGACGATCGTCGTCGCTTGCTCCAATTCAACGAAGAATGTCACCTGAGAGGAGAACAAAATGATTGAAATCTGTATGCTTGCCAGTGGCTCCTCCGGTAACGCCATCTATGTAGCAACTCAACACGTTAAAATCCTCGTTGACGCAGGGCTTAGTGGTAAACGCATTGCCAGCGCACTTACGGCAATTGGCACTGAAGCCTCTGCTCTTGATGCACTTCTCCTGTCCCATGATCATAATGACCATACTTGTGGTGCAGGTATCATGTCACGTCGTTACGGCTTGCCTGTATACGCCACGGCTCCCACCTGGCAAGTTGCAGGTAAAAAAATGGGACCTATACCTGCAGACCGTTGCCATCGACTTCCAAGCTGTGGCACGATTACGTTTGGTGACTTAACGGTGGAGACCATCCCCATCCCCCATGACGCAGCCGATCCCGTGGGTTTTATCTTTCGCTGTGAAGAACGTGCCATTGCACTGGTAACTGACCTCGGCCATGTCACACCCTACATCCAAGAACGCCTACAAGCCATGGACTGTTTGGTGATGGAAGCCAACCATGATGAAGAGATGTTGATAAACGGGACTTATCCCTGGCCCCTGAAAAATAGAATTCTTGGCAAAAACGGACACTTATCCAATGCAACCGTTGCCGAATGTCTTTGTAAACTCATCTCTCCACAAACCCAGCATGTGGTATTGGCACACATAAGCGAACATAATAATCTGCCACAGCTTGCCTTTGATACAGTATGTTTACGTTTAAAAGAGGCAGGCCACCTCAAACAAGGTAAACAGCTGACCGTTCGCGTTGCTGACCGTTATCTGCCTAGCTGCCACATTCAGTTGGCGTAGTATGTTTACATAAATATGGGAAATAATGCCTATGTGGTGCATTTTTGATTTCTTCATATTATTGTCACATCTTCTTGCTATATTTAGGATAGAAAACGGAAGAAGGGGGTCTTTGGGTCCATGGATTTTTTTAATGGGTTTTACCAACAGCCCAGGAGATCGGGGTTAGTAGGGTTTTTATTCACCGCCCTGTTTGGTGCCATCGTGGGCGGCGTATTGGTTGCTTTTATTGTTTTGCGCTTTGTCATACCCGGACTAGCGCCAGTTCCTTCAGACACAAACAGTATTCCTGGCAACATGCCAGATATTCCATATACAGAGCGAGATTTGCCTGAATATCAGAACACGGCCATCGTCCGATCTGCTGAAAGAGTCGTGCCAGCCGTAGTGGGTATTACCAATAAAGGCATGGTATATGATATGTGGCACGGACGGTCCCTCTTGCAAGAACGGGCTACCGGTTCCGGTGTTATCATTGAGGCTAATGGCTTTATCGTCACCAATAATCATGTTATTGAGGGCGCTGCCGAAATATGGGTCACACTAGGCGACGGAGAGGAATATCAAGCCGAACTGGTTGGTGCCGATCCCACCACAGATTTGGCCGTGATCAAAGTTAATAAAGAAGGCTTACCAGCTGCCCAGTTTGGTAACTCAGACGATATTGTTGTGGGTGAAGCGGCCATAGCTATCGGCAACCCCTTAGGACTCGATTTTTCACAAACAGTCACCGTCGGCTATATTAGTGCTAAAAAACGTGCCATTACCATTAATGAATATACGTTTAACTTTATACAAACAGATGCCGCCATTAATGATGGTAATAGCGGTGGCGCTCTCGTTAATTTAAATGGAGAAGTCGTCGGTATCAACACCGCGAAAATTAAAATTTCAGGTGTAGAAGGCATGGGTTTTGCCATTCCCGCCAATACAGTGAAAAGTATCTCCCAAGAACTGATCACCAGTGGACGCATTAAACGACCTTGGTTGGGCGTATATTCCGGCGGCGATGTGGATGAAACACTGGCTGAACAACTCCAACTCCCAGTCAACTATGGTGTACTCGTGCAAGAGGTGCTAGCAGATAGCCCTGCAAGCCTAGCCGGTATTACCCGTGGAGATGTTATTATTAAAATGGCAGGCAAGCAAATTAAAACATTTAATGAATTACGCAACGTCATCTACGAACAGAAAATGGATACCCCCGTGGAAATTGTTGTGGTCCGCGACGGTAAGGAAGTCTCAACCACCGTCACCCTCACCGAACTACCCGAGGGGTCAGGTTAGAACTTTTGAAGATTCTCGCTAAATATAAATGACGACCTCCTCAGGTCGTCATTTATATTTAGGAGGTTAATAAAATATCACATTTTACTAGCGTGGAATCCGTGCCCCCTTTTATGCTGTAAATCATTGTGATATGATAAAGCAAAAAAGGAGTACCCTATGCGTATCATCCTTTTCTTTATTGATGGAGTGGGTCTCGCGCCTGCTAGACCCACAAATCTCCTTTCCGCAACGCCTACCCCTTGCCTACAAGAATTACTCTATGGTCATCGGTTAACGCTAGAAGCTGTGGGCACGCACAATGAACAAGCGACGCTACTCTCCCTTGACGCAACACTGGGTGTACCCGGGGAACCGCAAAGTGCCACTGGCCAGACATCACTCTTTACCGGCGTCAATGCCGCGCAGGCCGTGGGACGCCATATCCGTGGCTTCCCCACAGAAGCGTTGAGTACTATTTTGGAGAACGAGGGTATTTTAAAAAAAATGATTCAAACGGGGAAAAAAGCAACGTTTTTAAATACGTATCGTCCCCAGTTTTTTGTGAGCCGTCCGAAAGGGCGGCGTGCGTATGCCACCACGACGTTGCTCAATATGTATGCAGGTCTTCCCTTTCACACGCTAGACGATATGAAGGCGGGACGCTCATTGAATGCCGATATTACCAATGAGGTATTAATAGAACAGGGTTACCCCGTATCCCTCCTCGACCCCTTTACGGCAGGGGAACGAGTGGCTACCAGGACAGAGCATTTTGACTTTTTACTTTTTGAATACTTTCTCACCGATCATTTTTCCCACAAGCGTAATCAGGAAAAGATACAAAAGTGTATCACTACCATTGATCGTTTTATCGCGGGCATCGTAAGCAAACAAAATCTAGCTGATACCTTACTACTGGTTACCAGTGACCATGGCAATCTAGAGGATCTAACTACGTCCGCACATACCCGTAACCCCGTACCATTACTCTTAGTTGGGGCTGGACGGGAGCATTTACCACCACTACGTACCTTAACGGATCTAGCGCCCTTTATTCTTGAAAGACTACCACACTAGGAGGATTGACCATGTATGTAGCCTGCCAAGAGCATATCGACCATGCAATTGAAGCATACATAGATAAGTTTGAACGATCTCCTGATCTTTATCTCCTAGACCGCATCGACATCGGCGAAACGAAGCCCGAGCGATGCCATTTCTGTGAGCGTACGCCCGTCTACCTTGTAAAATAAGGAGCACTCATGCAAATTAAAATTTTAACTGTGGGTAAAATCAAGGAAAAATATCTTACTGCAGGAATCAATGAATACCGAAAAAGGCTCAGCGCCTATGCAAAAGTTGAAGTTTTGGAAGTAAAGGATGAAAAAACACCCGATCACGCTTCTGCCGCCGAGGAAGATATTGTGCGAGAAAATGAAGCAACGCGTCTGGCAGCACTTATTGCCCCCCAAACATACCTTGTTGCACTCGCCATTAAGGGGAAGTCGTTTTCGTCTCCAGAACTCGCTGCGCATATAGCCGCACAAGCTCTCGCAGGAAAAAGCCACCTTACCTTTCTCATTGGAGGTAGTTTAGGGCTTGCACCGCGACTTATCCAACAGGCAGATTTACAGCTGTCATTCTCCTCATTAACTTTCCCTCACCAACTCTTTCGCCTTCTTTTACTAGAACAACTTTATCGAGCGTTTAAAATCAACCGTGGTGAACCCTATCATAAATGACTGCGGTTCTCCTATAACCTAGTAATATTATAGTTACAGGGAATATTTATCTTATATACTTAGAACTAATGTAAAAACAGTAAAAATAAGTTATGTAGAATCTAGAATAATGCTAAATGGGTGGCTCAATTATGATAAACACAAAATTAATTTTAATTGACGGAATAACAGGCTCAGGTAAATCGACTACAGCTCAATTTTTAGCAAATCAGTCAAAAATGAATGGGGCTAATGTTAAGTGGTACCATGAGGAAGAAACTAACCATCCTTTAGGGTATGAAGAAGATGTGGAAGTTTTTGCTTCACAGGTCGAGATAGAGAAATTTTTAGGAACAATTCCAAAACTATGGCAACAATTTGTTAAACAAGTAAGACAATCTGATGAAGTACATATTATTGAAAGTCATCTTTTACAGGATACTGTTAGGGTTCTTTTTCAGAACAATATTGAAGAAGCAAGAATTATAGATTTTGTGCAGGAAATTGAAGACATAATCAAACCGCTAAATCCAGCTCTACTTTATTTTCATCAACAGGATGCCAATCGTTCTATTCGGAAAGTTTGGCAACGTAGGGGTGATGCTTGGAAAAAGTGGTTTATTGATTCAGATATTCAAACACCTTATGTTAAAGCAAGTGGTTTAACAGGAGAGATAGGAGTTATAAAACTCTGGTCGGATTATCAGAATTTTACCAATCAACTCTTTGAGAGGTATCAATTTAAGAAATTATCTATTGAAAACTCTGCAGGTGAATGGGATGATTATCACAAAAGAATTTTAGATTTTTTAAACCTAAATTTAGTTGTTGAAAATAGAG
The DNA here is from genome assembly GCA_024650095.1 of Bacillota bacterium. Taxonomy (GTDB): domain Bacteria; phylum Bacillota; class Dethiobacteria; order Dethiobacterales; family Dethiobacteraceae; genus JANKMV01. The sequence goes on from JANKMV010000004.1 coordinate 14,325, forward strand.
GCTTAACATTAGATGAAAAAAAAAGATATTGCGGAACTTACAAAGAGCAAGAAGGAAAGCTAGGATGTACATTAAAACTTCTTAATGGCAATTTGGTTTGTGACTTAATCTGGCCTGATATTAGAATTTTACCTGTGGAGACTGGAAATATGAACCATTTCTATTTGGAATCGTTTCCTGTTTTCATTAAATTTAAAGAAAATGAAGAAGGTTGCATTAAAGAGTTAAACTTAAGTGGTGGGAGAAAGAGATTGGAAGATAAAAAAATGTATAAAGTCTAAAAGATGAATACATTTAGGAGGAGTCTAAAAAACCGCATTACAACGATATGGTGAACCATACCATAAATAAAAATGTGACAAGGGAAAGCTCCTTGTCACATTTAGTACGTGCTAAATGCTAGGAAAAAACTGGACCCTCCAGGATGATTTCGCCACTATTTTCCGTCCCCAATTGAGGTCTCACGGATACATTAATATTGGGCAATGTTCCACCGAAACGCAAAAGAACTGATCCTACCCAGTTTTGTTGATCCTCTGTTGGCACTAAATATATTGTCGCTAATGGTTGTAATGACTCTGGAACCTTGAGCGTGGCCACATAACTGTCGTATGGTCCGAACGTATCTGGATCCGGCAGATTAATACCTAAAATTGTAACCCGCTGTACTGGTGGGGTAAAGATTGTTATTTCAAAGACCGACGCTCCTGCGATAAAAAGTTGTTCCGCAGGTCCTGTGGGAAGCAAGGGGTTCGTGACAATAAATTCTTCCTGATTGCCATTTACATTACTATTCATAAGGCACCTCCTTTTTTTTCTATACTATGCAGTTGAAGAGAAGGTGTGCACAGATGATAGCGCGTTTGATAGAAAGTAATACTCCATTAAATTCGTTACCAGTGATGGTGCATTTTTTTTGCACGGCTGCTTGATGTGGCAGTGTTATCCTTATCATGGACGATAGCCTCGCCAGCAACATCTACATTTGCCTCTTCCCGTTTTACTGTTTCACTTACATGAATTGTTTCCTTTACTTGATCTTTAAAGATGGAGACATCATTTAATTCAACCGGATGCGTGGAAATATCGACTTTCTCTTCGCGGATGGGTATGCGGATGGTTTCAGTGGCAGCTACATCATTTTGGTTAGCATTACTTTCATCGTTGATTTGAATAACAAGCTCCTCACGTTGTAGCGGAACAGAGATCACCTTATCTTCACTGATGATTTCTTTGTGTATCTGTACAGTCGCTGTATTGACACGATTTTTAATAATCTCCAGTTCCTCTTTGCGGAGGAGGAGCGATGCATCTTGATTTGTGTCAGTATGATCATAAACTGGGACGTCTGCACTTGCTTTTCGCCGCTGTGCCACCATGCCAACGATTCCACCCCCCACGAGAAAAGCCAGTAGTGACATTTCAGTGGATGGCGTTGCTACAATGAGTACATATAGTGCTGTGCCAATGATCCCGCCAAGGAGCGTAGCAGTAATAATGATGGGATAATTGATGATCTTCTTTGTTTTCATCTTTACCTCCATTTATGTACTTGAAAAAAACACCCTACAATCGTTACACGATTGTAGGTGTCAATCTTTAGATTATTTTTTGTCGCGTTCTTTTGCAATAATTCTCTTGCGATCACCGTCAACGTCTATACGCGCTTCCTCTCTTTTTACCAGCTCATCGAAATGCTTAGTTTCTTCCACTTCACGCTTGTGAGCAGAAATCTCACCTATTATCTCAGTATGTTTACCTATCTCAACCCGCTCTTCACTGACAGGGATGTGTATTGTTTCTTCTTCCCCAATAGGTGAGTTGCTTTGTTGATGGTCTAATGCGCGTCGCTCTATGACCACTTCTTCATGAGTTACAGGAACATCTACAGACGTATGCTCTTCAATAATATCTTTGTGCAGAGTTACTTCACCTGTGCGGATTCGATCCTTGGCCACATCTAACTCTTCTTCCCGTAATAAAAGGTTCTCGTCTCTCGCCATTTCTGTGTCAGCGGTTTCGTCATCACTAAAGAGACCAAAGAAATTTTTCTTTTTCATAGTAAACCTCCTTAAAGGTGATAATTCATTTTTCCCGTAGTTATGATCTCATATTCGCGCCTATGATTGACATATACAGCAAAAATTTAGATTAAGAAAAAAAGCAACGTTCTCCTTGCCAGTGTCCCGTCTGTTTGTCTCAGTATCGATGGAGCCTAATCTCATCAGGTAGCAGTACAAATTAAAAAGGGAGGAAATCTAAAATATGTATCAGCAAAAAACAAGGGAAAATGATGACAGCGTGCTTGCGTTTATCGAACAAGTTGAGAAACCTACAAAACGAGCAGACGCCTATAAATTACTAGAAATTTTTGCTGAAACCACAGGCTATCAAGCCAAAATGTGGGGCAAGAGTATCGTCGGCTTTGGCGCGTACCACTATAAATACGAATCAGGTCATGAAGGTGACGCCCCACTCGTTGGTTTTTCGCCACGCAAACAGACGTTTACTGTTTATGTGGCGACGGGTGATATAAAAAGAGAAGATCTATTACAGAAATTAGGTAAATATAAAATGGGTAAGGGATGCATCTATATTAATAAAGTAGACGATATTGATGTAGAGGTCTTGAAGGCCTTACTTCGCCAATCTGTGCGATTTTTACAAGAAACGTATCCATCATAAAATAATGATAAAAAATAACGGATCTCTTTGTAGCGCGTAGTAAATCTAGATGCAGATATACTTGTCCAAATAAATATGCAAAATGTAAAATATTTAACAGCATCATCGCCATTTTTCCTCTATAATTAACCCAAACAGTAAAGGAGGAGATTTTATGGTAATAACTACGGAAATTAAAGAGCTTGCTACCCAGGTTCCTTTTGTACCCATTGCTACCGTTTCTAACGAGGGTACACCACATTTAATTGTGGTGGGTAAGGTCAAAGAAGTTAGAGACGATGATGTCGTAGTTTTCGGTGTTTATAAAATGGAATCCACCCAAGCAAACATAAAAGCCAATGGTGTTATGCAAGTTGTCTTTGTCACGACGGCAGATGGTCCTAAGGGAGTCCGTCTCTCGGGAAAAGCTTGCATCGAAGGTACAGAATTGTTATTTAAGGCTGAGCAGGCAGAAGCTTTAATATAAACAAAAATAACTGCAAGGTAAGATTAGATCCGGCTCTCTTGAGGGCCGGTTTTTATATTATTGTTTCTTGATTAAACATAGTGGTGGGTGCTATGATTGAAGCAGAATGGGTTAGGAGGACGCCAATGTCTAGATGTATGCTCTGTCTACATGATCTCCCCATCTTTGATAGCCTTCCAAGGGAAGACTTTAAAGATATCTGTTTAAACGCGACGAAAAAAACACTGAAAAAAGGTGATTACCTATTTTATCAAGGTCAGCTCGCAGACACCCTTTACTTAATTAAAGATGGTGCAGTTAAACTGGTTCAATTTACCGAACAGGGAAAAGAATTGATCATAGATGTTGTGGGAAGAGGTCAAGTGGTGGGGGAGACCGCTCTCTTTAAGCAACAGCAGAATTTATGCGATGCCGTGGCACTGGAAACAGTACATGTTTGCTCTTTTTCACTCGCTCAGTTTGAGGCATTAATTGAAATTCGACCACAGATTGCCTTACAGATAATATCCAACCTTGGGCATAAGCTTTATATCTCCATGCAGCGTCTCGGCGATGCCACAAACCATTCAGTGGAAAGTAAGGTGTTAGCTCTGCTTTTTCGTTTGGCTCAAGAGCATGGACATGAAACATTGAATGGGCATATCATTGAGCTAACGCTTACTCAAGAGGACATTGCAAACATGATTGGGGCATCTCGCGTAATGGTAGCTCAAGTTTTAAAGCAATTTAGTCAAGATGGTATTATAGCTAAACAGGGAAAGTACTATTTAATTCTGGATAAATGTTTAAAAACAAATTTCGGAGAAAAGGAAAGCTTGGATCAAGCGTGACCCGTCTATCGAACTATATCTAGCCCTTTTGAATACGATGGTTATGAAACTTTCGTAGGAAGGAGGGTTGTGTGATGATGCAGTTTTTTGCAACATTACGAGGATCAGAGGAAGTTCCCCCGGTGTCAACTAATGCATCGGGTACCACTACGTTTAAGGTAAGTGAAGACCAGCGGATGATGCATTATCAATTGACGGTCAACAATCTTGCCAATTTAACTGAGGCTCATATCCATCTAGGACGTCGCGGCGAAAATGGGCCCGTTGTTGTCTTCTTATTTGGCCCTGTAGATCGAGGAATCACAGTGAGCCAAGGCATTGTGCGCGGCACAGTGAGTCAGAGAGATCTAGTAGGTCCTTTGGCAGGACAGCCATTTTCTGACCTGCTTGCTCAGATGCAGGCGGGTACCACCTACGTCAATGTCCACACGAAGCGGCATCCAGCAGGTGAAATCCGGGGGCAAATAAGCCATAGCAAAAAAGTAATGGCACGGCCTACAGAAGATCAAGAGCTGTAATATTAGAATTAAAACTAGCTAGGCTATGGTGATCGTATAAAACATGCGTTATAAGGAAATAATCAGAACAATAGTGGGTATTCATTTCCCACTATTGTTC
>JANKMV010000004.1:18933-20442 GCA_024650095.1 Bacillota bacterium
GTGGCTAATGTAACCAGTATTGAAAGGTGCACGCTGATGAAACTGAATAAGTGCACCTTTCTCATCTTATAAGTAAGGAATGATTAATTAATTATCCATCCTTCTATGCTAAAATAAATCATACTCAGTATGTTACCATAACCTATGGGAAAACATACGAAAGTGGGTTTGGGTAAAAGAAACATATTGCAAAACACAGGAGGAATGCGTATGTCACGGTCAGTTAAACTTTTCCTTTTCTCCATGCTACTGCTATTCGCGCTTACAGGATGTGGTAAGGACCCTGACCCCACACCACCCGGCAACCAAGATCCCGATCCAACCCCAGAGCCAACCATCGCGCAAGAATTGGTGGCGTTATTGCCTGAGGCAGGTTATGAGTGGATATATAATGGCTTTGCTGAGTATGGTCATGAAATGCGTTTAGATTCTATTGATGAAGAAGCGGGCAAAAAGATATATCATGTTACGGGCGAAGTATTCGACCCATCCGGAGGCGAAGCACAACGCGATTTCGCTTTGACCATTCGCTATGAAATTGATGAAGATAGTCTAGTGCAAATTAAAGATGAAGAAGCCATGCTAGATTCCATATTTGATCGTTTAACTTTAATAAAGATGCCATTATCGGTTGGCACCTCCTGGGAAGAACAAGTAACGGATCAGGAGGGTGCGCAAAAGACGATCATAGGGACGATTACCGAAATTGCACAAGCTGAAGGTCAAGCAACGTACCGTGTACGTTATGAGGATCAAGGCAGTGATTATTGGGAGGAGCGACTACTCCGCCAAGGGGCAGGAGTCCAAACCTTTGAGCGATTGCTAGATGTGGGTGGCGAACCATTCCCTGCGGGCTATTTCCGCTTTATTCCCAGCGCTACACCTGATCCTGAGCCAGACCCAGATCCTGATCCAGCAACACCTCGTCAGCACTCTCTAACAGTGTACTTCCCCCTTGCTGATGGTAGTGCACTAACACCCGAGATACGGGTGGTGCAGCTCACCGATCTTGGCGTGGCACGCGCCGCTATCAAAGAACTCATTGCCGGCCCGAAAGACCCCACCCTTGGTCTATCAGTGCCTAAAGAAACAAAGCTATTAAATATCTACATCAAGGATGCTGTGTGCTATGTGGATTTTTCCAGTGAGCTGCGTGACAAGCATTGGGGTGGTACCTTAGGTGAATCGTTGACCATCGGAGCCATTGTTAATACACTCACAGAGTTTTCCACCATTGAGCAAGTACAAATTCTCATAGAAGGAAAAATGGATGCGTCCATCGGTGGGCACGTCGTGCTTGATCGACCTGCTAGCCGTATGGAAGGTATGATTAAACAATAATTTTCCCAGTGGAGTAAACAAGAGCGCCCAAATATATAGAGCGCTCTTGTTTTTTCATGTTCGCAAGGAATAAACGAACATTTCAGTGTAAGGAGCGGTCTTGACCGTTCCGGACCCAAAAAAAGCAGCATAAGAAGCGCGGAACGGCCAAGACCGTTCCTTACACTT
>JANKMV010000500.1 GCA_024650095.1 Bacillota bacterium
GTCTGAACAGGTATTGGTGGCACGAGCATAGCAGCCCGCACAATGCAAATTGCATTGTGCAGTGATGCTAGCGATCAAAAAAGACGGTATATGTTCACCCTTAGTAGCTGCTTCTTTGCGAAGCTTTGCCGCTTTCTTTGCGGACAGAGCATATTTAGCCAGGAATACACTTGCTCTGGGGTTGCTAAATGTTGACTTGATTGCACTTTTCACGATGTTTTCAATACCTTCTGTCAGGTACTGTTCTAAGTTCATGCTATCGTCCAAGATTCGCTCACCTTCCTCACATTACTCGTTATTCGATGCTATTCAACCTTCCATCACTAGATTCCTGCTCTAGACATATACTGCAAGATAAGATCGTACAGACTGGCTTTCAATGGTATACTATGGTAGTAAAAGAGAAAGGAGATACAATATGTTCGACAACATTCTTGATGCTATTGGTCATACCCCCTTAGTGAGAATAAATAGGCTTAACCCTAAACCCCATATCCCCCTTTACGTCAAGCTGGAGAGTTTTAACCCTACTGGAAGTATAAAAGACCGGATTGCGTTAAAAATGATCGAGCAAGCAGAAAAAAGCGGAGCATTAACAGCGGGAAAAACAATAATCGAACCAACGTCTGGTAATACAGGCATCGGCCTGGCAATGATAGGTGCAGTTAAAGGCTATGCCGTGGAAATCGTCATGAGTGCGGCGGTCTCCATCGAACGTCGCAAAATGATTGAAGCCTTTGGTGCAACCATTATTCTCACCGATGCTGGGTTAGGAACTGATGGAGCCATCCGTAAAGCACATCAGCTGGTGTCAAGCTATCCTGAAAAATACTTTATGCCAAACCAATTTTCCAACGAATATAATAAGCTCGCTCATTATTTAACGACGGCCACTGAAATTTGGGAGGATACTCAGGGAAGGGTTACTCATTTTGTCTCTGCGTTAGGTACTTCTGGTACCATCATGGGTGTGGGAATGGGACTTAAACAAAAGAATCCAGATATTCAAATCATAGAAGCCCACCCTGTACGAGGACACTACATACAAGGATTAAAAAATATGCAGGAAGCAATCGTGCCTGAGATTTACGACCCTTCGAAGATTGACCGTACTGTGATGATTGAGTCCGAAGACGCTTTTTCCATGTGCAGGGACATTGTCTTGCATGAAGGCATCTTCATAGGCATGAGTAGCGGCGCTGCTCTGCTGGCGGCTCTGGCATGCATTGAAGATATCGAGGAAGGTTTTGTGGTTGCCCTATTTGCGGACCGGGGAGAAAAATATTTAAGTACTAGTTTATTTGATCAACCTGCCACATAGACATGTATTTCATTAGATTAGCCATCTCCTAGGCTGACCGCAGCACGGAGCACAGTTGATGCCACCGAGGAAGCAGCAGTACTGCCCATGCCTCCGTTCTCGATGATCACAACAAATGCAAGGGGAAAGTCCTTTCTTGCCAAATAACCGCTGAACCAGGCATGTGGCTTTCTCCCTTCCCCCACCTCCGCTGTTCCTGATTTAGCACAGAGCTCAAGCTCTTTGAAGTTTCCTTCGCCATAGACACTTATGGTATTTGTTCTCATCA
>JANKMV010000501.1 GCA_024650095.1 Bacillota bacterium
CGCATTTCCATTGGTAATGTGCAGGCATTTATCCAATACTCTAAACAGTTTTCACAACCCATTATTCAAACAGCCAATATAGCAAATATCATACAATCCACCATTGCTGCTGCAGAACGTGTTTTTGAACTAATGGATGAAACCGAAGAAGTTCCGGATAGCCCACAAGCATACAAACAGTACTCTCCACAAGGAGATGTTAGGTTTGAAAACGTCAGTTTTAGTTACGAAGAAGAGAGTCCGCTTATTGAAAACATGAACATAGATGTAAAATCAGGGCAAACCGTTGCCATCGTCGGACCAACTGGGGCAGGAAAAACCACATTGGTTAATTTGCTTCTACGCTTTTATGAAATAGCCGAAGGGCGTATTACTATCGACAGTGTTGATATTCGAGATATTCAGCGTGGTACGTTACGGGGAGTCTTTGGCATGGTCCTGCAAGACACATGGCTCTTTAAAGGAACCATTAGAGATAATATCGCTTACGGCCAGACAGATGCCACGGAGAACGAAATCATTCAGGCAGCAAAAGCCGCCCGTGCTGATCATTTTATCCGTACGCTTCCCCAAGGCTATCAAACAGAACTTAATGAAGAGGCTTCTAACATCTCACAAGGACAGAAACAGCTTCTTACCATTGCCCGTGCCATTCTGGCCAATCCTGCTATCCTCATCCTTGACGAAGCCACCAGTAGCGTTGACACCAGAACAGAAATACTAATCCAAAAGGCTATGGTTGAGCTAATGAAGGGGCGGACCAGTTTCGTCATTGCCCATAGATTATCCACCATCCGTGATGCAGATATGATTCTAGTAATGAACGATGGCAAGGTAGTGGAAGTGGGCACCAATACCCAACTGCTTGCTCTAAATGGTTTATATACCAGCTTATATAACAGCCAATTCAGTGGCCAGGAGCTCTACCCCGAGGTAGGCTAAAACAGGCGATTGTGGTCAAATGTATCATTCACTAAGCAAGCTAACGCTGATGCGCCAGCTTGCTTAGTGGTTATACTACAAGCAAATTATATCGTTTACAACTAACAAGTATTACTGTAAGTAGTACTAAAAAGGCGCATCGAGAAAACTAAATAGGCGTGACTTTTTTGCTGTCACTAGTTTCAGCTGATCTATTCCCGCAGGAACATAATCGTATGGAATAGAACATTACATTACAAAGTAATAAGAGTTCACTAAGTTTTCTTGTTGATATTTAACCGCTATTTTCCAGAGGCGGTTTTTAATTGCGCTACTCGAAAGCTGGTTTTCTTTATACATACCCATACTTTTAAAAATACTTTTCACTTCGGCTGGGGAGACCCTATGCTCAAAAGCATGCCAAATTTGCTGGGCTGCATTAAGGAAGTTTTCCTTGCTTTTTTCCTCTTGCAACGCCTCCTCAATATCATTATAAAAGGCAAGTGCGGGGTATGAACTATTACCGTTTAGTAATTTTTCCATTGCATGATACCGTACAGGTGATGCTTCTAAAATTAAATATTTATATCGACTCCATTCCAGCTCAAGTGCTGCACGCGTCAGATTTGTGGAGGTGCAATTAATACATTTAACCGCAGATATATTTT
>JANKMV010000502.1 GCA_024650095.1 Bacillota bacterium
CCAAGGAGAGGTAGAATTGGACCTGACCGGGAAGAAAGCCGGTCGCGGTACGTATATTTGTAAGAAAAGAAGTTGTTTGGATAAAGCTGTCAAGGGTAAACGTATTGAAAGAAGCCTTAAGCATGCCGTTACCCCCGCAGTTGTCCAAGAATTGGCCGAACAACTGCCAGAGGATGAAACTCATGCCGAGTAAGGCATTATCCCTCTTAGGAATGGCTCGTCGCGCAGGAAAAATTGCATGGATCGAAGACGCGAATTTAGCAGCGATTCGTTCCGGACAAGCCAAGCTGTTGTTATTAGCCGGCGATGCGGGCGATGCAGTGGCAAAAAAGTATCGTAATAAAAGCAAATCGTATGGGGTGCCGATATTTGTTATTGCAAACAAGAATGAATTAGGTCGTGCCCTAGGCACATCCCCACGTGCAGCTATAACCGTGCTTGATGATGGTTTTGCCAAGCGATTGCATGAATTATTGACGATAGTGTGACCATTTACTAAGGAGGCCAAACTAATGGAGGTGTAGCCCATGTCAAAAGTCCGGGTGTATGAATTAGCAAAAGAGTTAGATGTACCGAGTAAGCGTATTATCGACCTTCTCGCTGATATCGGATGTGAAGTAAAGAACCATATGAGTGTAGTTGATAATGATGCTGTAGACCGAATTCGCTATCAATTGACAGGCAAAGGAGAACCGCCTGCTTCGTATAAAAAAGAACTAGAAAAACAAGCATCACTCAAGCAAGAGAAAATAAAGGAAACAACGCCAACACCTGCTCCCACGCCAGAAAGTAAAGGTGGGCAAAAGGCACGAGTGGAGCAAAGTAAGAAGCCCGAAGCGAACAGAAAACCAGAAGCAGTTAAACGGCCAGAACAAAGCAAACAGTCGGATGTGAAGAAGCGGCCCGAACAAGGCAAAAAGACTGAAGCGAGCAAGCGAACTGCGACTACTCCAGCACCGACGCAAGCAAAAAAAGATAGCGCTTCAACCACGCCCAAGCAAGGACAAAGCAGTGACAAGAAACCACCACGTCCTAAAACGCAAAGAACAAGTTCCTACGGACAACGACCCCGCCAACAACAAAGACCGAGTCGTAATAAAAGTACGAAACGTGTTGATAAAAAAGAGCGCAAAGCGCGTCGCGAGGCTCGTATACTCGATGAACAGCAGCGTTTAGAGCACACAATTGTTTTGGAAGGCCGTACCACTGTGGGAGAGTTAGCCGATAAATTAGGTGTTAGCGCCAGTGAAATCATTGGTAAGCTCATCGGTCTAGGTGTGATGGCCGCCATTAACCAGGCGGTTGATACAGAAGTTGCAAAAATGTTAGCGGAAGAATATGGCTTTGAAGTGGAAATAGAAGTAGATAAATATGAAGCAGAACTTGTGGAAGTCGTAGAGGATAAAGAAGAAGATTTACAATTACGACCACCTGTTGTTACTGTTCTTGGTCATGTTGACCATGGTAAAACTTCACTTTTAGATTCTATAAGAAAATCAGCAGTAACATCTACAGAAGCTGGTGGAATAACTCAACACATAGGTGCTTATAAAGTACCTGTAAATGGAGAATTTGTTACATTT
>JANKMV010000503.1 GCA_024650095.1 Bacillota bacterium
AGTGCTATGGTATAATGTGTGCACTATTTGTCAAAGAAAGAGGTTGCCTATGGAAACTAAAGTAAATCTAAAAGCTGTTCTAGCCATTATCGCCACTACCTTGTTTTGGGGTCTCTCGTATACAAGTACGAAGGTGCTATTAGGCTCGCTGCTGCCAGTGCAAATTGCTTTTTTCCGCTTGCTTTTAGCTTGCCTTGCGTTGGGGATATTTTTTTTCGCGAGTAAAAAACGTCTTGTACATAAAAGTGATCTTTTACGAGTAATTGCCGGCGGTGTCTTCGGTAATTTTATTTATTTTCTATTTGAGAATAATGGTCTGCGTTTTACAACGGCAGGTACTGGATCTCTTATTATTGCCACCATTCCTGTGTTAAACGTCTTGGCTGGTGCCATTTTATTTCGAGAAAAAAATACGAATAAGCGCTGGCTCGGTGTTATTCTTTCATTTGTCGGCGTTTATTTCATTATCCGCTCTGGCAGCAACGGCACTTTCTCTTTGGCAAATATTAAGGGGAACTTATTGGTTTTTGGTGCCGCTTGTGCCTGGGTTGCCTTCACTCGTATTAATGAACCCCTGCTAAATCGATACGATAGTATCACCATCAACTTACATCAGTCAGCTGTGGGCATGTTTTTACTGTCATTTCTCATCATTCCCTTGGAAACAGATCTGAGCGTGTTACGTGGATCTGTCGCCTTCAATCTAGCGTATCTAGGTATTTTTTGTTCAGCAGTTGCTTTTTTTCTTTATCTGTATGCTTTAAAAACACTTGGCACCGCTACGGTTACCAGTTATATTAACCTTGTCCCCGTTTTTGGCGTATTAGGAGGTGCCATCATATTAAAAGAAACTCTGGTGGCGGGTCAACTGCTTGGAGGCGCCATCGTCATTGCCGGCGTCAGTTTAGTAACAATGTCCGGAAAATCAGCGGCCCAATCAACGAAACAAGTGTCCACGGCCGAGTAAGCATAAGTTAGCACTCAAATATGCGTCTTATATTAACGTTTTGAAAGGAATAACCGATGACTAAAGCAACAAAAATAGGATTAACTCTCTTATCCATTTGTTTACTGCTTTCATACGGGCTCTTTATCATTTTTGCCAATCGATCACATCAGTTTTTTATTCTTGAAAATCCTATTTATAATGAACAATTGCATTATAACAATAATTTATCTAAAATGTTTATGTCACTCTATATTATAGGACTCCATCTTGCTGCTGTTGTGATGTTTTATATGCATGAAGGAAGTAAAATTCGAGGCTTGCTATACCTAAATATCGGTGAAGTTATATTATGGATCCTTTGTTTGGCATTAGCTGTCCTCTTGGATTTCTTCTCTTTCAAACCTTCTGCAGACATATTACAATTTTTAGTGATTCAAGTAAGCACGAACATCACATATTTACTTTTTGTTCTTGTTAATAAAAAAAAGCACAAATACATAAGTGGACTTCATAATTGACTTTAATGGCAACATATAATTGACCTACTTCTAATCAATCCGGAACGGTCAAGACCGTTCCCTACACTCGGGGTAAGCGAAATATTTTTCTGTAGTAATAAAAAGCTT
>JANKMV010000504.1 GCA_024650095.1 Bacillota bacterium
TACACAGATTATGGCCATTATTGGTGTAACAATGCTTGGTATTTTCACACCTCCATTTGGCATCATGCTAATTTCTCTCTTTATTTATTCCATGGGCATGCATTTGTTTATGCCACTACAGGATGCCATTGGTATGTCGCTAGCAGAACCAAATCAAGTGGGCCGTCGTTTGGGGCAGGTGTTCAGTATTCGCGCTGCCTTTAGTTTATGTGCTGCGCTGCTCATCTTTTTTGGTTTTAGAATTGGATTCTTTTCCTTTTCTTCTTCAATTAAATGGGTATTTATTGTAGCAGCGGGCGCTTTTATCTTGGCGTTGGTGATGAGTGGCATTATGATTAAGCGGATTAATCCACCGAGAGCACAATATCGCAAGATGAAGCTGGTTTTTAGAAAAGAATACCGCTATTATTATCTACTTACGATCTTACATGGTGTGCAGAAGCAAATTGCTTTTGTTTATGGCTCGTGGGTTATTGTTGATCTCTTGCTTAAGCAAGCAGATACACTTGCGTTGCTAACCATTGTGATTGGCTTTATATCGATTTTCTTTATGAATCTCCTGGGGCGGTGGATGGACAAATTTGGCATTAAGCGTATGATGTATGTCGATGCCATCACCTTTGTTGGTATCTACATTGTTTATGGTTTCGTAGTGTGGGGCATCACCTCCGCGGTACTGCCTAGCCACGGCTGGGCCGTTTGGTTAGTTTATTTGTTGTTTGTTGCGGATCGATTGTCGATGCAAATTGGTATGGTAAAATCCATTTACCTACGTTCCATCGCCTGGAATGATGATGAAGTTACATCCACCCTATCCATGGGCGTCAGCATGGACCATGTTGTCTCTATTCTCGCGGCTATTGTGGGCGGGTATGTGTGGACACAATGGGGTAGTCATTGGGTTTTCTTCATGGCAGCTACCTTTTCGCTAGGCAACCTTTATGTTGCGTATCGTGTGCAACCAGAACAGGAAAAAGAGCTGGCGGAGAAAATGCGATTACAGGTTAAAGCCTAAATAGTCGTTGAGATATAAAGGGAGTGAGCATAAAATTTGCTCACTCCCTTTTTCTAGCCTCTTTTAATGGGGACCTGAAGTTCTGTTAGCCAGTCTGCTTCATCTTCTTTGTTCCAAATGCCATTTATATAGGACTCACGGGGGAAATCACTCGGGGTGTATCCATTATCATCAATCCATTTAAAGAGGTGAGCGTAGGCGTTACCGATGGTCTTGTATGCGCCTTTGTGGTAAGCACAAGCTGCTGTGGGGACACTCGCAATCGTTTTAAATTTAATGGTATCGGTGTCCTGCCCACGGAAAGTAACTGCTTCACAAAACTCAATATCAATATTCTTTTCTTTATACTCACCATCGTGGTAGATGATGAAACAATACTCGGGCACAGCGCATTGCAAGCCAGGATTTGCTTTGGTTACTTCGGCTCCTATCTTGGGCATTAATTGAAAGTAATGATCATAGTTTGGTACCACTGTACGCAGAGAGTACACCAATACTTGCGGTAGCTCCTTGACAACAACATCATAATTCATATTGAAATCCTCCTTCATTTGTTCAA
>JANKMV010000505.1 GCA_024650095.1 Bacillota bacterium
TGCCGATTATCAAGATAAATCCGTAAAAGATCTCATAGGCTGCCCCTACGCTACTTTTATGACGTGCCCCAAGTGAAGGAGATTTGCTTACTAAAAAGATGCTCATCAGCAGGTTCTCGACGTAAAGAGTTTCTAACACCATCTCAGTTAGCGGTAATCATGGTCTTGACGAAGAAGCTGGAGAAAAAGCAAGATAGAGTGATTTTTACCAAATATATTAGTTACACACTACGACAAATTTCTGCTATAATAGAGCAAGGTGATGCTAAATGAGAGGAAAACTACTTGCAATTATTCTTATCATAACTATTTTGATCGTGATGACGGGCTGTAGTCAGGAACCGAAGACCGGATATACGAAGTTCTCAAATAGTTTTTTTGACACCTTTAATACCCTCACCCAGGTTGTTGCCTATGCAGAAAGTGAAGAAGAATTTGAATCATACTATGAATATATTCATACGCGCTTTCAAAAATTGCATAAGCTCTATGATATTTATAATAACTATGAAGGTATTAACAATGTCAAGACGATCAATGATAATGCGGGTGTAGAGCCTGTAAAAGTGGACAAGGAGATCATTGATTTAATCCTTTTTGCTAAAAAATGGCACGCGCTTACAGGTGGACAGACAAATATTGCTATGGGATCTGTCCTTCGTATTTGGCATGATTACCGCACCGAGGGATTTGATTTTCCCGAAGAAGCAAAACTTCCTCCCATGGAGATGTTGCAGTCAGCAAAAAAACACACTGATATTACCAAGGTTATCGTGGATGAGGATGCTAGCACTGTATATCTTGCTGATAAGGATATGAGTCTCGATGTTGGTGCCATCGCCAAAGGTTTCGCAACTCAGCTTGTTGTTGAGGAAATGAAGACTGCTGGGCTGACTTCTGGGATTATTAGCGCCGGTGGCAATATTAGTGTTATCGGTGTTCCTTATGATGGCGTTCGTGAACGCTGGAGTATTGGCATTCAGAACCCAGATGAATCCATTGTGTCAACCGATGGTGTACTAGAGACTGTGTATGTTACTGATGCTTCCGTGGTTAGTAGCGGAGATTATCAACGCTACTATGTTGTAGACGGAAAGAAATATAACCATATTATTGATGCGGAAACATTAATGCCGGGCGAGTATTATCGTGCTGTCTCCATTGTAGCCGAGGGCTCTGCTGTGGCAGATTTTATGTCTACTGCTCTGTTTTTATTGCCCTTTGATGAAAGTTTGGCACTAGCCAATAGTATCGAAGGAGTAGATGCGCTCTGGGTTATGCATGACGGTTCAGTTAAAACGACGGAGGGTTTAAAAGCCATGATGAAAAGTGAAGGTGCTACCAACAGTTTGAAAAAATAGTATTACCATGAGAAGCAGTGGCTCATAACCGCTGTTTTTGTGGTGGCAAAGAATTTATATTACTTGTAGCCAGCAAAAGCGCAACTTACTATTTCTGTCCCCAGTGTCAGCATGGGGGAATTTGCACCTCAAGATGCACTAGATTACTTCGATGAAATTAACTCGCCCACTCTGTTTAGTGGCCACATCAGTTTACATTTGGAGTA